>JBDRII010000036.1:0-2954 GCA_043816085.1 Patescibacteria group bacterium
ATATTATCATTCAATTTTATAAAAATTTGTTTTATTAACATTGTGGCGTAACAGCCCGTAGGTAGGAAAAAAGATATTTGAATGCAATATTTGTTTTTGTTTAATTCATCTTTCTCGATGTTTATTGGAAAAATAGTTGTCGTTACAACCAGATTACGCGTTTGTGGCTTTTGAAATACTTTCTGTGTACTTTTATTTATGTCATAAGCATCTACAGTAAGAAGGTTGGACAATTTTAAAATAGACTCTTTTGGTAATGACAAAAGGCCCACTTCAGGAAAATCGTATTTGTATATTTTTATTTTTTCGTTAGTTAAATAGTTGCTTGCCTTTTTATTCCATAAGTGGCTGTTGTATGAAGAAATAAAAAAAGACAGTTTTGAAAAATTAATTTTTTTAAAATAATTTTTGCACAAAACGGAGTTTAATTTTGCAGGTTTTCCAATACTAATAATTTCGTTGTTTTTAGATTTTTCAAACTCCTTAAAAGCGCTAACCCAATCCTTATTAACGATAGCCTCACCGATTAAATGCGTATTGTAGGGACCACCAACAATACCGAATCTTTGATTATCATAATAATTAATAAAACTGATAAACCTATTGTCCCTACAATAATTATAAAATGATTTTGCCGTTACTTTATTTAGATTTCTGATAATTAATTTAAAATTATTGCCATGCAATAATCTAGGAATTAAAGATCTTATGCCATAGCCTGCAATGTTTTTTTATCTGTAATTTATAATCATTTGAAGTAAATTTTTTGTTAAATAATTTTGAATCCTTTTGAAAAATTATTTTGTGAATAGATATCAATTGGCTAGTTACGCCATCTTCATCTTTTAATCCTTGAGCAGAAATATCTTCGTAATTTAAGTTAAATACTTTTTTTATTTTATCTATTGCATCAAAAGTAGTCATTCCTCTTTTTTCTATCCAAAGATAAGAAAAATCAGATTTTTTGTAATGACAAAAATCTGGTTGTAGTGAAATTTCATCTACAACAAAATCTTCTTTTTTCTGTTTTATTTTATAATTAAATTCCATAGTTGTTTATGTTTAATATAGGTAGTGCGAGGAGGATGTGTTTGTTCCCCCTCGCACTTATTTGCCACAATGACCTTTTACAATAACCTTGCCCTGAATAATTTTATGCGCAGGGCGATTGTGGTATTTAGCCAATCTGGCAAATTGTTGGCTACATTGATGGCATTTGAGATCACCACGCGTGCGATCTTCCAAAATACCCTCAACATAGCACTTGACCAGAGAACCGGCGCCCTCTTTCTTGTAGATATACAGTAAAGTGTCGCATTTAGCGCAAAGTACCCTGATCACAAATTCCTTTGTTTTATTCTTTCCCATGGCGGTTCCTCCTTTCTTTTAAAGAGCTGTTTAATAGCGATAACTTATAACAAATAATACTTTTTGTCAAAAATTAAGAAATTAAATTAAAAATAAAAAATAGCCCCAAATAATTATCAGCGAAGCGGACAAAAAACTTTTAATTATTTCCGATAACGTTTCGGCATATCTGACGTTTCGCCACCTCCTTTATTTTTTTAATAGAGTGGCGAAATGTGGTTTTAGCCCTTGCAGATATGCCGTGTTAAGTGATGTAATTATAATTTTTTACTTTCCTTATTGTTATCAATTTTTTTCGAGCCGAATATTATATAAAGGAAGACTTTATAATACAAAACAATAATGACAGTGAATATTGCAATAACCAATAGAAACATTTTTAGAGTATAAAGTGCTGTAAGAAAATCAGATTTTTCATAGAAAACCAAATTTTTGTAGAATAATGAATCCGGTGCTATCGGCTCTAAAAATCTAAGTTTTCCATTTTCTCGTCCATTGCTATCATATCGCGTATATGCATCAGGAATTAAACAATTTATATTATTTTCTTTAATATAATTTGCAAATGTTTCTATTGGTACATTGTTTCCTTGATATATATCCCTAATGTATAACGTGCTAATACCACTTTTGTTTTGTACGTCGACAATTCTGTTTTCAAGATCACTAGAACAGTAAATGTCATCATAAAGAGAGTCGTCTTTCTGTGAGTTAAGCGCATATGAACGATCAAGCTCTTCAACTCTCTCATTGGATGTTTTTAGCTCACGAATTTGTTTAACCGCTGGCGTTATTCTTTCTTCAACAGAATTGACGACTTTCCATTGTGGGATGTAGGGATGATTTGTAGAAAAAAGGTTATCATAAGTTGCATAAAGCGCCCAAACAGATGAAACGAAAAAAATTACTAAAAATAATCTGTGCCACCAACGACTTCCTAATTTTAGGTCTTTTCGAAAAAAATTGTTTTTCATAAGAGTAAAAAATTATAATTATTTCACTTAACGTTTCGGCATCATCTGAAGTGCGTTAGCATTTGGGTGGAGCGATAGCGTAACCAGATATGCCGTGTTATCGGATGTAATTAAAATTTTATAAAATTATAACTGAAAGCAAAATGAAAAAAATTATGACAGAAATAATTACCGATAAAAGTTTTGCGAATTTTGAATTATTAACCTTTTTTCTAAGCAGATATAAAGCCAGGTAATATAAACCAAAACAAATCACTACTAATATAATTATAATATATTTTTCATTTTGCCCTACCCCCGAAGCATCCTGTCCGAATAGAGTCTTTGTTATAGTTTTAATTATTGAACCCATATAAAATTTTAATTATTTCCGATAACTCGTTTATATACGAAGTGTTTTCGTATATTATACACAATGTTGCGTAATTTACGAATATTGTGTATGATTGTTAATAACAATTTAATTATATACTTAGACTGTAGAAGAATGCCTTATATTTGAAGTAAAAATTATTTTAAAATTTAAATAAAATAATAAGTTGTCTTCTTCTCAAACATACTATTTTGTGCTAAAATTAAGGCAGAAATTTAATTTTTAACACAAAAATTTAT
>JBDRII010000037.1:0-11648 GCA_043816085.1 Patescibacteria group bacterium
GCTGACAAATCATGATGTCCGCCATAATTTATATTTTGATAATCAACCATATTTAAAATCTCATTGTCCATCTCATCAGCAGAAATATAATCTATGCCTTCTAAATATTTTACTGCCAAAATTATACTAGCTTCTTCACAGCCTTCTTGATAAGGCATATCCCAATTAGCAAATGGTGCTTGCGGCTGAAATGGAATATCTAAATTTATACTACTTGGAATTTTTATTTCAATTTTTCTATTAATATTTTCATTAACGTTTTCATTCATATTTTGAAGGCGAAGATCGCGATCTTCGCCTTCATCATTGTCAATATTAATACTATCGCCACATCCAGAAATAAAAAAGCCCACCAATAAGATGGGCATAAATTGAAAAAATAGTTTAAATTTCATTTAAAATAAAGCTATGCTGGAAAGACGACTTATTTTATGGTACCAGTTTTCTCTGGCAAGCCCCATATAAATAACATCACCTTGTCCGTAAATACAAAACTCTGAATACTTAATTTTCATATTTTTATTTTTGTTTTATAATCCTGAGTGATTTTACGAAGTAAAATTGTATCGAAGGATTACATATATAAGTATAACAAATTTTATGCCTCTTGTAAAGCTTTCTTCATAGCATCATAAGCAATTTTTATTTTTTTATACCAACCCAATTTCCAACCAGCTATTACTAAAACAACCAACAAAGCCAATATCGATCCAGCAATATAATAAAAATATTTATTCGGCTGGGGAATTTTATTTATAATTGACTCGCTAATCCCACCACTTGGCCCAGCAGCTTGAGCTGCTTTTATCAAACCGCCACCGCTTTCGTCATCTTCAGCTGCACTAGATTGCGTCTCTATGTCATCTTTAGACCTGGGCATCATTCTATATTCTTCATCATATTGGTTAACAATACCAATAGCACTAATAACATCTCCTTCCTCAAAATCACTAAAACTAACATCAGTTGTAGATTTTTTATAAATAATTAAATCATTATCTAAATAAAGTTTAGTGCTACTCTTTTCTAAAATCGGACCCTCAACTCCTACCAACATTCCCTCAACTTCTTCACCCAACTCTTCAACCGACCTAGAACTAACACTTTCTGAACCAATAATTTCTACATCTTCAGCTGTACTATAATTAATTTTCTTTTCATTACGAGACTCAGAAACTTCACCGTTTACTTCAATTAAATCTCCAATCTTTAATCCATCTGGAAAATCTTTTTTAGAACAATAAATTTGAATGCCAGCCTCCTCGTCTTGGATATAAAAAACTTGAGTACCTAAAATTCCCGGATCCACAGTTACCACGCCCTGCACTTTTACATTTTCACCCTTTTCCAATTGTCGAACCTCACTAATTGACAATAATCCTAAACCTTCTTCGTCTTCTCCATCCTCTCCGTCCCCTCCATCCTCTTCTGTTCCCTCTTCATCTTCTTCATCAACTACCTCTATTTCATTTGGCTCATTTGGAGTAGGAAGAAGAGTCCACGACCATTCACCGTCTAAAAAGGCATAAGCTGTGCCAGTATCAGCACTGTCATATTCTACCACTTGCATTGATTTTTCATCTGGATCAAACAATTCCACGCTATCACCACCATTATTTAGAAAAATCTTAGAAATATCTCCAGTTATTAAAAAATAATCATCTATCTGGGTTGAAGAAAAATCTTCTTTATCAATAGTAAAAATCTTCGAAGAAGCATCAGACAATTTCCAGCCATTTAGATCTACTTTTTTACTGCCAGTATTTTTCAATTCAATAAATTCTTCTTCGTCAGTATTAGGCGCCGGATAAATCTCACTAATAATAATCTTATCTGAATAATCATAATCTTCTCCAGCATCTTCACACGAACACGGACACATGCAATCTTCATCCGTCTCTTTTGCCATGGACAATAATGGCAGCACTAAAATCAGAAATAATGCAAAAAATATAATAACAAAAATTAATAGGGTGTTATTAATTGCTTTGTTGTTCATAATCTTTAATTTACTTTAGTAATTAGATTTTGGGTGTTTGTATATAAAAAGTTGTAGGTAACAAAAAAAACGCTCCCTGGTTTTGCACCTTTTCTCGGGAACGTTGAACAATTTTAATTATATATCAATATATTTATTTATGTCAAGGTAGCTATCCCGCCCTTTTAGGGGCGGGATACGAAAATATATACTTAACCTATAAATACTTCTTCAAATCATCGGCTTTATCAGTCTTCTCCCAAGGAAGATCCAAATCATCTCGGCCAAAATGTCCATAAGCAGCAGTTTGTTTATAAATTGGTCGTTTAAGATCAAAATGAGAAATAATATCACCCGGCTTTAAAGGAAAATTATCTCGAACAGCTTGAGTTAATTTTTCATTGTCAATCTTACCAGTACCAAATGTATCAACTAATACTGAAGTAGGCTCAGCTATACCAATAGCATAAGAAAGTTGAACTTCACATTTCTCTGCTAATTCAGCTGCTACAATATTTTTAGCAATATATCTGGCAGCATAGGCCGCTGACCTATCTACCTTTGAACAATCTTTACCAGAAAAACATCCACCACCGTGCCGACCCATACCACCATAAGTATCTACTATAATCTTTCGACCAGTTAAACCACAATCTCCAGGAGGACCTCCAATAATAAATTTTCCAGTAGGATTAATATGATAAATGGTCTGATCGTCTAAATAATCAGAGCAAACTGGTTTAATGACTTTTTCAATAACATCTTTTTTAATCTGATCATATTCAACTTCAGGATTATGTTGAGTTGAAATTACCACAGTGTCTACTCTTTTTGGCTTGCCATCTTCATATTCTACAGTCACTTGGCTTTTTCCATCTGGCCTTAAATAAGTAAGCTCTTTGCTTTTTCTAATCTCAGCCAATTTCTTAGTTAGATTGTGAGCCAAATAAATTGGCAAGGGCATTAAAACATCCGTTTCATTAACAGCAAAACCAAACATCATACCCTGATCACCAGCGCCTTGCTCTTCATGAAGACCCTCGCCCTCATTCACCCCTTGGGCAATGTCTGGGCTTTGTTCGTCAATACTAGAAAGAATGGCACAAGCCTTATGATCAAAACCATAAGTAGCATCATTGTATCCAATTTCTTCAATAGCACCCCTAACAATTTTAGGAATGTCAGCATAACATTTTGTAGAAATTTCTCCAGCTACTACTACCAAGCCAGTAGTTATCATTGTTTCACAAGCTACGCGACCATTTGG
This sequence comes from Patescibacteria group bacterium, assembly GCA_043816085.1. Classification (GTDB taxonomy): domain Bacteria; phylum Patescibacteriota; class Patescibacteriia; order UBA9570; family JAHJKD01; genus JBDRII01. Next base: position 3,246 of record JBDRII010000037.1, read on the forward strand.
ATCCTCTTTCATAATGTGATCCAAGACTGCATCAGAAATTTGATCTGCCATCTTATCAGGATGACCTTCAGTAACTGATTCTGAAGTAAATAATTTTTTTTCCGCCATAATTTTTTATATCCTCAATAGAGGTTAATTAATAAAAAAATTCCCGCATTACGGGAAAGATTTTGTATTGCTTTATTTAAGCCTAATCTTTCCCAATGGGTAGGAGTTACCACCCAGCATATCTTGGGTTGGTGGATAGTCTCAGGGCCTAGTCCCTCGTATCTCTCTTGATTTTTGTACTATATAAAAATAGCAAACTTTTTTAATTTAGTCAACTTCTTATGGATTAACAATATTTCTACCTTTTTTATATCCAGCAATACCTTCTTCTAACTCAAAACTTAAATCATAATAATTTGAAGGCAATGCTCCAATAGGAGTATAAACATATTGAGATTCTTCTGGGTCAGGGTCTCTGGGAATAATCGGCAAGTAACCCTGCTCTACTACTACTTCTAATTTTTCTGGATAAGCACTATTATCCATATAATATAATTCTAAAGCAGCTTGAATGTTTTGGATGTCTGTAATTCTTCGAACATCTCTGGTCTGGTCATCACTTTCAGCAACTATTTCTAAATAACCTTTTTCTTCTTCTACTACTTGCTCTTCTATGTCTTCACTTCGCCAATCAATAAAAAATAATAACGGCAATAAAAATATTGGTATTATTAGATATTTTATTTTGTGAATATCAACCTCCATATTTGTTGTGCCGGGGAAAGGACTCGAACCTTCACGCCCGAAGGCACGTGCTCCTAAGGCACGCGTGTCTACCAGTTTCACCACCCCGGCCTACGTCCTGCTATCGCAAGACTCCGGCCGGCAGGACGGCCAGAAGTTTGTTCAATTATTATATATTATTATAACATATAGTCAATATTTTAGTTAAAAAAATATTTTTTTTATTCTCAAAATATTTACGTAAAAGTATAAAAATTATATACTGTTATTGATGAAAAATTCCATTATCAAACTTACAAATATAAACAAAACTTTCTGGCTTACAAAAAATAACAAGGTTGAAGCTGTGAAAAACATCAATCTTGATATTAAAGAAGGTGAGTTTGTGGCAATCATGGGCCCATCTGGCTCTGGTAAGTCTACTTTATTAAATCTAATAGGCCTTTTAGACGTCCCAGATACAGATAAAGGTGAACTAATTATCAATAACTATAATATTGCTGATTTAAATAGCAACAAACTAGCAAATTTAAGAAAAAAGAATATCGGTTTTGTTTTTCAAACATTTAATCTATTGCCACGTCTAAATGCCTGGGAAAATATTATGCTTCCTATGCGCTATAATAAGACCGATCGCAAAACTAGAAAAACCAAAACAGAAAACTTGCTAAAAAGTGTAAATTTGTCTAACCGTAAAAAACACAAACCAGCTGAACTGTCTGGCGGCGAAAGACAAAGAGTAGCAATAGCCAGAGCCCTAGTAAATAATCCAAAAATTATCTTAGCAGACGAGCCCACAGGAAATTTAGATTCCAAAAGTGGTTTAGAAATATTAAAAATACTAAAAAAATTAAACCAAGAAAAACAAGTTACTATCATTGTTATTACTCATGAACCAGAAATCGCCGAATTCGCAGATCGAACAATTTGTTTAAAAGACGGAACCATATGTTAATTATAGAAAACATAAAATTTGCCTTTACTAGTTTGTGGGATAATAAAATCCGATCATCTTTAACAATGCTCGGAGTTATTATCGGAGTATTCAGTGTTATTACTTTAATATCTATTGGTGAAGGCGTAAAAGAAGAATTTTCAAACCAAGTCATGGACATCGGCTCAAATTTAGTAATAGTAGTGCCTGGTCAAATTGATACTGAAAGTGAAGAATTTAATCCAGCTAGCATTGTAGGTGTAAGTGCCCTAACCACTGAAGATGTAGAAGCTATAAAAAACCAAGTTCCTAATATAAATGAGACTGCCTGGCTAACCATGATATCCGGCATAATAAGTAATGGTGATAAAATTAGCCGTAGCTCGATGACCATTGGCACTCAACCAAGTATTATGGATTTGATGAATCAAGAATTAGAAGAAGGTCGATTTTTAGAACAAAAAGATATTGATGATAATGCTCGAGTTGTAGTTCTAACCGCATTAGTAAAGGAAGCCTTATTTGAAGAAAATGAAAATGCTATTGGAAAAAATATTACAATTAGAGGAGAAGAATTTGAAGTAATTGGTTTAATTAAAAAAAATGAGGACGCCCTATCTTTTGGTGGTATAAGTTTTGATGATATGATTTTTCTGCCCTCTACTACTGGTGAAGAAATAACTGAACAAATAAGTATTTTTAGAATAATGACTCAGGCTGACCATCCTGACAATGTGGAAGTAGTAAAAGAAAAAGTTAATGAGGTATTATTAGAACAACATGATGGCAGTGAAGATTTTTCTGTTTTAACCCAAGAAGACTTACTAGGACTTTTTGAAAGCTTTCTTGGAATTTTAACCACAGCTATTTCTGGCATTGCTGCTATATCCTTAATAGTAGGTGGCATCGGCATCATGAACATTATGCTTGTTTCAGTAACAGAGCGAACCAGAGAAATCGGTATCCGAAAAGCCATTGGCGCAAATTCCATAAACATTCTTACTCAATTTTTAATAGAAGCAGCCACGCTTAGTTGCCTTGGTGGCGCCCTCGGAGTTGGAGTTTCATTCATGGTTGGCCAACTTATAACCAAATACGCTGATCTTCCTACTCAGATTACATTAGAGGGATTACTGCTAGCCGTATTAATTTCTATTGCCGTGGGTATCGTCTTTGGTTTAGCCCCTGCTATTAAAGCTTCAAGAAAAAGCCCGATTGAAGCCCTTAGATACGAATAAATTGCTTGACTTTTTTTTTATCTGTGATATTATAAAGTTAGAATTTCTAATTTTCTAACATTCTAACTTATTATTAATTTACACCCATGGAAAATGCTATCTTAACCACTCAATCAAAAGGTCAAATTATGCTCCCCAAAGCCTGGCGAGATGATTTACAAACAAAAGTTTTTCAAGCTATTAAAGAAAAAGATGTTATTATTTTAAAACCAGTTGATGTCGCCTCTCATGAAGAAGTTATGAAAACTGCAAAAAAAGTTATCAAACAAAATATGACATTATTAAAATCTCTAGCTGATAAATAATGATTTATTTATCATTAGAACAGATTCAAAAAATCCATGAAAAAATCATTGATAAATCCGGAGGTTCTCACGGTATAAGGGATGATGATCTATTAAAATCATCACTATTTAGAATGCAAACTACTTTTGATGGTCAAGATTTATATCCTGATATTTTTACTAAGGCAGCTAGTTTGTTGCATTCAATTATTAATAATCACGCTTTTGTTGATGGGAATAAACGAACAGGTTTTGTAAGTGCAATTACTTTCTTAGAATTAAATGGATATAACACAAAATTTCCTAAAGAAAAAACAGAAAAATTTGTTATTTCAGTGGCTAGTGAAAAAATAGAATTAAACACAATAGCAAATTTTTTAAGACAACATTGTAAGAAAGAATAAATTTTGTTAAAATCTATTCATGAAAGAAAATAAAAAATCTCTTCTAAAAATACTAAACATAGTAATAATGTTTAATTTTTTTGTTGGCATTACATATGCAGCCTACCGAGTATTTACTACCCCTTGGGCCGACATGGTAACCAGAAGAATGTATGCTATTGAAGCCTGGATAATCATCGGCTTCTTTTCAGTTTATGTAGCTCTAGTTTATATGAGGAAGTTGTATCAGTAGCAATTTGAACAATCCTATTACTGCCCTCGTCCGGCCTGCCCGCAACGCTTCGCTTGCGAGGCGGGCGGGAAAGACTCGGGCTACCAAAATAATTAATGGTAGGGCGAGTCCCCTGACGAGCCCACGTCTAATCACATATAATAATTTTATGAAAAAAACGAAAAAAATTTGGTTTAATGGAAAAATGGTTAATTGGGATAAGGCCCAAACCCACGTTCTTTCTAATGGACTCCACTATGGTAGCGGCTGCTTTGAAGGAATTAGATATTACCACACAAACGAAGGTCCAGTGATCTTTCATCTTAAAGAACACATTGATCGACTATTTTATTCTGCCAGTCATCTAAACATGAATCTACCCTACAATGAAAACGACATTGCTGATGCAGTGCAAGATATTATTCTAAAAAACATGATCAAAGAAGGTTATGTTCGAATCATATTTTTCTGGGGAGTAGATTCGCTTTCATATCAACCAGAATTAACCTGTCCATTAAATGCTGCTATAGCAGTTTGGCCTTGGGACCCAACCCGCGAAAAAGACACAATTAAAATGAAAACCACGTCTTATAAAAAACTTCACCCCCAGTCTACCAAAATCGATGCCAAGCTTTGTGGCAATTACATTCAAGCAATTCTAGCTAACGCAGAAATATTAAAACAAGGTTTTGACGAACCATTATTTTTAGATTATTTAGACAACGTCACAGAAGGTGCTGAAAAAAATATTTTCTTTATAAAAAACGGAACCTTAATTACACCCAAAGAAGGAAACATCATGCCTGGCCTAACCCGAGATGTTATTTTAAAACTAGCAGCCGACCTCGGTTACAAAGTAGTAGTAAAAAACTTCAAACTTCCTGAACTAAAACAGGCTGATGAAGCCTTTCTCACTTCTACTGTTGTTCGCATCATGCCCGTCTCCCAAATTGATGATAAAAAATTCACACCAAAAAAGGGCCCAGTAACATCCGACCTTAAATCCGAATTCGAAAAAATTGTCCGCAACCAAAACCCAAAATATTCAAAATATTTAACTTACGTTAGAATATAATTAAAGTCTTTTTATTTCATCTCGAATCAACATAATTGCCTCTGTTTTTAATGTTTTCCTTATTTCTTGAAATTCTTTATCTGGCAACAGAAAATTTAAATCTTGATTAATAATTGTTTGGGTAATATTCTTTTCAATAAATAATATTAACTCTTTTAAAAAATCTTTGGCTTTTTTATTTGTTCTCTCTTCAATTACTTTCCCTTCATAATTAAAGCCTTTGAAGAAAAAAACATAAATATCATATAAATCCCTCCCGGCAATTTGGCCAGTTTTTTTATAACGATCAATTAAGGCTACTAATTTATTGGCAAACATTGTTTCCTTAGTCTGGCACCACATGGTGCGATCAATATCAGCTAAATTTACCTGTTCATATTTATTGCTTTTGGGCGGCGGGATTAAAGCATCAAGTTTTATAGTATTTCGGTCACCTTTATCATTTTTATATTTCAAAAAATATTGAATAGTGTTTTTGCTGCTATCTTTAACTTCCAGCCCTAAATCTAAAAAAAATTTTTCTAGTTCTATTCTAATGCGTGGCAGATCCTTTTTTTCTATTCTTAAATCAAAATCTAAATCAACTGAAAAACGATCCAGCCAGCCGCGCATAGCTGCGCAAGTACCTCCCTTGAAATAAAAAATTTGGCCTAATTGGGGATGGTCAGCAATGGCTGTTAATAATCTTAGTAGCCAGACTTTATGAATGGCGTCATTTGGTTTTGGGATTAGCATATCCTATCTCCTTTTTAATTTTATTAACTTCTGACCAATTAATTAATTTTGAATTATCAAAATAATACTTTGGATTAAAGTAAAGAAGGTCAGCTACAGCCCGGCTAGTTCCAGCATATTTAACGCCATCCTTTTCCTTAATATCAGCTGCTTGAAATAAATACTGATCATTTAATTGGCGACAAACATAAGAATGATTTCCGATTTTAAACTTTCTAGATACAGAACTAATTAAAGTAATATAAAGAATTTTTTGATTTATAATTCCATTATTTGCTAAAATAGTTTCAGTACTAATATATGCATATCGATTTAAAACTTTAATTCCTAATAAAAATGGATCAATGTCTTCTAATTTTCCAATAATATACATTCCTTTAAATACTCTATTCATAGTTCCTTTCGCGCAATAACGTTTTATTGTCGTATATAAAGTATTCCCAGACATTTGCCATAATAAAGACAAGTCTTGAGTATGAAAAACTCTTTGATTGCTATTTATTAGACTAAGTAGATATTTATCCATTTACGTTATATTATCCTGTACACTTATGTACAGTATAGCATAACATAATATTTTGTCAATATCCCCCGCAACCAAAACCCAAAATATTCAAAATATTTGACTTACGTTAAAATATAATATATTTTATTAATCTAATATTTAATAATAAATATGTCTAAAAATTATAAGCTACTAATTATTTTTGTTGCTCTTTTCTTTGCATTAGTCCACGACTGGCTTTTTAATGGTTTTGGCCTTGGCCCAAATTTTATTATTTATATTTCCGGCCTACTTTGCATAGCCATAATTATTAAATTAATATTAACCAAAAAAATTGTCAGTGCCTGGTCTTTCTTATTTTGCATTCCTATTATATGGTATGCAGCTACAGTAGCTATTTATGAAAACCAATTTGTACACATTGTTGCTCCTTTAGCTTCTATATTCTTATTAATATTATTTGCCTTTTGGTTTGGCGCCGAGAACAAACCACTAAAAAAAGTAGAAAGAATTTTGCCATTGTCTTTATTAACATTTATAGGAACCTTCTTTATAAAAATCACCGCTACCTTTAAAGGCTTTCGAAATGTGAACATGAAGAAAACCAACAAAATAATTCTAGCCATAGTTATTGTTCTTCCATTACTTTTAATCTTTGGTGCTTTGTTTGCTAGTGCAGATTTAATATTTCGTAAAATATTACTAGACGCTTTTAATTTCGAGATTGATCCTGACCTAGCTATTAGAACATTAAAAATACTTTTCCTATTTTTATTCTTTAACGGCGCTTTCTTTACTTTTCTTTTCAAAAAACGATTCACAGACAAAGAGCCCGAGTCAACTCCTACGAAGCTCGAAGAGCGAAGTAGAGCTGACGAGGACAATAAAGAAAAATTAAATAACATAGATAAAAAATCCAAAGGAACATTAATCCCAAATATTATTTTAGGCACACTAAATATTTTCTTCTTAGCTTTTATTGCTATTCAAATAATGTTTCTCTTCGGTGGACACGAGGTAATAACTCAATACAACATATCATATGCCCAGTATGTCCACCAAGGATTTTACCAAATGACATTTATTAGCATTCTTGTCTTAATTATTAGTTATATATTATATCGAGTACACAAATCAAAAAAACTAGATTCTGTAAAAATATTAACAGCTGTATTTATCGGCCAAACATTAATTATTGTTGCCTCTGCTTTAAAAAGAATGTTTTTATACCAAGAAGCCTACGGCCTAACCCAGCTAAGATTCCTGGTCTGGCATTTTATTATTTATATGGGCCTAATTTTACTCACCCTTCTTATAGTAGTATTACTAAAAAAACATTATGCCTTATTTATAAAATTCGGCTTAGCCATTTCCATTATATATTTAATGTTTATGACAGGTATAAATATGGAAGCCAAAATTGCCAGAGTAAATATTGATAGATATATATCTGGCCAAGACGACGAACTAGACATTCAATATCTAAACAAGCTCTCTACAGATATCTATGACCAAATCAAACGTCCAGAAATAGGTACAAATAAAAAAGGAAAGCCATATTTTGATATATGGGCTAAAAACCAATCCACAAATGAAGATCAAAATTGGAAAAATTTAACCAAATCAAAATTAAAATATTTATCCGACAAAAAAACTCAATAAATAAAATTTCTTCCTCTTAAAATCACAATCATTATTCTAATCTTAAGAAGATACTGTAGCATGCGGTGGACTACAGTAGTTCCTCCTCCAATAAAGCACCTCCTTGATAGGTTGCCCGCATTTAAATTTCTTTATCCCCTCAACATGTCCTTTACTTCTTTGCGCGTCATGACTTCATCCGCGCAAATGACGTTGTCGAAATCAACAAAAGAGTCAGCCGACCGGACCGAAAGATATAGCCCGACTACAACGTCCTCTCCTGCCTTTTTCACCTCAGCCCATACCTCGCCGTCAGAGGTCTGAGGATCATCCAGGTCTGTCGGTAGCACAATTCGCAACGTAATTCCGTCGTCTGCGATTTGCACTTGACCTTGCTCCATCAGCTCTTCAGCCAATTCCGAACCCTGTCCCAGTTGCCCTAGCAGCTCTACAGCCTGATATCGATCACAGGGATTTGCCACCACTTTTCCGATTGTCCTGGTAGCGCCAACTAAGTCTTGAGCCTTCTCTGCAACTGCTTTCAAGGTTACCGGGTCAAAAAGAAGCAGATGGTCGCCTGACTGGTAGAGACGAGTATTCTCCCGGCTGATCCCTTCGGCCACGGTGATGATGCTGGATCGATA
>JBDRII010000038.1:0-4596 GCA_043816085.1 Patescibacteria group bacterium
TTAACTGGTTTTACTAAAATAGAGCCAGTAGTAAATGCCTGGGAAGTAGTTTTAGGACTAACTAACATGTTTTTTGTTATAATTTTATTAGTTATAGCTTTTGGTACAGTTTTGAATATAGAAGCGTATTCTTGGAAAAAATTACTCCCCACTTTTGTTTTAGTGGCTATTTTGGTGAATTTTTCTAAAACCATTTGCGGCCTGGCCATTGATGCCTCTCAAATCATTATGTTAAGTTTTGTTAATGCCCTAGGAGCCGCCCACACCCAAAACTTTGTTACTCTTTTCCGGCTGGATAAACTGCTAGCCCTTAAAAAATACGCTGGTAAAGCAAACAACTCTGATATAATGTCATCAGTTGTTATTGCTACTTTTGCTTCTGGAATTATGCTAACAGTAATAACTATGGTTCTTTTGGTATTCTGTGTTGTGCTTTTAGGTCGATTAGCGGTGCTCTGGATAGCTACCATATTATCTCCCATAGCTTTTGCTTGCGCCATACTTCCAGCTTCAAAAAAATACTACCAGCAATGGATGGAAACTTTTACCAGATATTTAATTGTTGGTCCTTTAATTATGTTTTTTCTATGGTTAGCTTTATATATTGCCAGTTCTTCCTATGCCACTAGCGAGGGCGAACAAGGTATTGTGGGTCAGATTTTAAGAGAATTTGGAGAAACAGAAACCAAAAAAGAATTGCAAAAAGTTGCTGAAGAATCTGGTGGTGAAATGGCTTCTGCTTTAGAAGTTGGTACTATTGCTAATTTAATTATAGCTGTCATGCTCCTAATGAAAGGCTTGGAATTTGCTGAAAGCATGGCTTCTGAATTTGGTCAATTTATGGGCAAAGCCAAAGGCTGGGGCAAAGGCATTGGCCTATTCGCGGGCGGCCTAGTTGGCGGTTGGGCATTAAGTAAATTAGGGAAAGCCATTCCTGCAGTCGCCAAAAAAGCTGTTGTTGGCACAGCGAAGACAGCTGCAAATTATGGTTATCAAGCTACAGGTATTGATGTGAATCTAAAACGAGTCTGGGAAAAAATGATGTCAGAAAGGGCAGCCATTGCTAAAGAGCGTGAATTAGCTGGCCGAGCTAAAGCTGCTAAGTGGGCAGAATCAGGTAGTCCCCTGGCATGGCTTGGTGCCTCAGATTATGCTTACCGTCAATATACGCCAATTTTAGGTGAGCAAAAATGGTCACTTTTTAAAAAAGCCGGAGGCCAAGACAGCAGAGCCAAAGAAGCCAAAGAATCTTTAAAGGCCCTGACAGATGATAAATCAGACATTGAAGAAAAAAGAGCAGCAGCTGAAAATAAGTTTAACGAAACATATACCAATGAAGAGCAATCTAAACAAGACAGTCTTAAAGCTGCTAAATTAGGGGTAATCCAAGCTAGTGTTACTGGGGAGATGGATTCTAGTGACGCAACCACCAGAGAAATGCTTAGTGGCTTTTTAGCCTCATTAAAAGAAGATAAAAGAGACGCTGAAGCAGAACAAATTCAAAATATTTTAGATGGCAAACAAAGAAATCTCCGGGGAGATTTAGGGAAAGAATTTGAACAAGGTTATTTAGGCAAACAAATCGGAGATTTACGGTCAAGTAAAAAGAAATTAGGTGATACAGAATATGAAGCACAATATAAAAAGGACGTAGGAAAATATGATGATCAAATTGCGGCAAATAAAAAAGAGACTGAAGCACAAAAGAAAAAATATAGAGAAAATTTCAGAGTCAGAGATTATGGTGGTGTTCAGGCCATGCGTTCCTATATGGATGAAGAATTAAAAAATATACAAACTGATAATGAAGATGATCTTCGGGCTCTTTTACAAAGTAAAATAAAAGCCGGAGATCAAAGTGGAGTTTTAGCTGTTATTCTCCAATCAGCTAAAGTAGGCCATATGAATGAAATGTGTGATGAGCTTGGATACGAGGAAACAGCTGAAGGTATGAGACAGATGTGGAAAGAAAAATTAATAGCTTCCAAAGGCAAAGGCGGTATGGGCATAGACCAAGAATTAGCTATGTCAGTAGCAGATGAAGCTTCCCGCGCAGCCAAGGCTACTAATCATTGGAATTTTGCTGAAATGGTCAAAGTAGACAATGGTCAATTTGTTTGGCGTTCTCAACAAGAACAGCAAATGCGCTGCATTAATGAAATGGAAAAAGCTGGTATTAATAATATTTTAAGAGTTGGAAATCGTTTAGCCATGGGTGGTCATTACAAAGATGCAGATGGAAATAAAAAATGGCGCTTTAATGAATCTGGCTTGCTAGCAGTGGGAAAAAGTTTAGGTAAAGGTTTGTCAGATATGTTAGGAAAAAATATGGTTAACCGTCATTGGGTTCAAAATTTGATGGAAAATCCTGAAGAAATAGCAAAATTGGAACGAGTAATGAAAGAGCAAGCAAAAGCCAGGCCAGATAAAGCAGGTGAAATTGAAAAGTCATTTAGGGACCTACTTCAATATGTATCTAAAACAGGGGCGGGCACAGGTTATGATCCAAATAAAATGATCGTTGAAGTAGCTCATATTACTGGCCGAACTTTAAGTAATAAAACTGGATATCAAGAAGGCGGCGGAGCAGTAATCCCCCGAAGAGCAGCCTAATTAAATTTATAATGAGTGAAGTCAAATTATGAGATATACTAAATTACAACTTAAAGAAAAGAATCTTTTAGACGAAGGTTATGCTGACTATATTACTACTGCCCATAAAGAAGCAATAGGTTTAGATATTGTCACAGATGCCAAAAACATAGCTGACCTAATCGACCAATGGTACAAAACTTTTCTGAAAAAAAAAGAAGCAGATGAAGAAGTGTATAAAATATATCAACAAATTAAATCCAGATGTGAATGGACAGCTTTACCAGTATTAGATGAAGATAGGGTCCTAGAATTATTTAATAGGCAAATAGGTGTATTAATTGGAATGCTAAATTTTTTAGAATTATGGGATGATTTTGGCTTTGAATTTTATTTCAAAGAAAAGCTAAGAAGAAAATTAAACACTATTAGGGATTGGGATAAAAGAGATGTCTTTAAAGAAAAATTACGTAAAGCCATTTCTACTAATGATGAAAAGATTTGTGGCCAGCCTTTGAAAGATTGGTTTCAATTATATTTTACTGCTGTTGGAACAGAAAAGTTAAATAAAATAAAGCAGGCCAAATTTCTTACCCAAAATGAAAATATAGTTAAGCTTCATGATTCAGAAAAAGAAGTTCTAAAATCAATATTCAATACATATGAACAAATAAAAATTACTTCTTCTCGTGGCCCTGGTACTGAAGAAGAGTTTGGTTATGAAGATGAAAAGGGCCATGGCACACTTCAATATAATCAATTAGAGCGTTATGATCCAAAAATGATGAATGAATATGAAGAGTTTCATAAATGGTATGTAAAAAATTATCCTAAAGACGCTCCAAAAGACGAACCCAAATCTGAAGTAGAAAAGAAAACAAACACTAGTAATCCCCAAGACACCCCTAAACCAACCAGAAAAGTTGGAAATATTCCATCTTTACTTCCCAAAGAAATGCCAAAAACTAAAATTAATAATCTAGTTCCCGATACCGAAGCCGTGATATCAACAGTTATTAGACAATTAAAAATACATTTTACTTCCCCACCCATGGAACAGCGATTCAGAAATATTTGCACTACCTTTTTACGCGGCATTCGCAGCAAACAGGCCTTATCAGAAGTTCTAACCAGGCCAGTAAATAGCGGTGGTCTAGCTTACCAACCAAGTTTTTCTGACAAAATTATTACTGCCCTGGAAGCCACTGCCTCTGATCCAGCTTATCAAAGAAAAGCCCAGGTCAGTGAGATGTCTCCAGACAAGGCTATGCCCAAGCCAACTTATAGCCAAATCACCAAACAAATAAAAACTAACCCAACAGGAAAAATCGACCAGGATTTGCAGTATAAACCAAAACCAACTCTAAAACCGAAACCAATACCAGCTCCTAAACCCATGCCCAAGCCAATTCCAAAACCAGTTCCAAAAAGAGTGGCACCAAAAGTTGCTCCTGCTCCATTGCCAAAATTACGTCGTCTAGCCCCTCAAGGCAAACCCATGGTTACAGATGTCCGCTCTCCTCGTCCCAGAGTAATGGGTCCAGTTGATGAATTAAAATTAATGAACATGGAAGAGTTTAGAAATTTGGGTGCCAGCGCCGAAGAAAGGGTGGAAGAAGTTTTAGAAAAGGCTAATGTTTTATTGCGAGACTCTGTTTCTAAAAAAGCCGAAGGCATAAAAGCCTGGAAACAATCTCCGGTTAATAAAGTTTATTTAGATATAGGTAAAAAAGCTATATTAGAAGGTAAATCAGTAGAAGATGTTATCAATACTTTGCAAGCTAATAATCAACCAACTCTTACTATTGAAGAATTCGATGCTGTGGCCGATTTAAATAAAAAATTAAGATTTTAAATAATGAGACAATTTGTTGTGCCTCAATTTATTGATGTAGAAAGTAAAATTATCGGACCAATTTCTGTCCGTCAATTTATTATTTTACTAGTAGCCGGAGGATTTCTTTTTTTATGGTATTCTATTTTTTCATTTTGGTTTTTTGCCAT
>JBDRII010000039.1:0-3114 GCA_043816085.1 Patescibacteria group bacterium
TAATAACACCTAATCCCACAAATACTGCCATTAATATGCCAATTATTTTTTTCATATTTTTTTAAAAAAATCCTGAGTGATTCTGAGCGAGCGAAGCGAGTCGAAGAATTGTATCGAAGGATTACGTTAATTATTAAAAAAACCCCAATTCAATAATAGATAATTAGGGTGTTTTTATCAGACTGATAATTAAATTGTATATTCATGACAATTACATAATATTATTTATTCACTAAAAAGTCAAGCAAAATTCAGTAAAAATAATACTATAATACAAAACAAAATGTCCCACCCCTTGCGGGGTAGGACATTTTAAATTTTCCTAAAATTTTCCTTTATCTAACTACCTCAATAGTAGTACCAGTAGGCTCTGCATTACAAGATCCAACAGTAATTCTTCCTTCCCCAGACTTCATAATGTAGTAACCGGTCATAGTAGCGTCAGTTCCTTGAGGATCTATAGGTACTGATGCCAAATATGCATCAACTAACTCAAGATTTACGCCATTATTTATGTCCTGGCAAACATCATTAACTACTTGTTCGACACAAGTGACAGTACATCCGCCATCAGCGTCAGTACCAATTTGATAGTAAATATCGTCAGCTAAAGCAGCTACTACCGTTGGCAAACTGCCATCATTATCAACTTGATACTTTAATACGGCATTTAAAATAGATGTAGCTTCACCCCATCGAGTACTATTTCTAGAATCAGCAAATCTTGTAGCAGGATCTAATGCTACAAAAACTACTGCAGCCAAAATAGCAATAATGGCAATGACGATAAGAAGTTCCACTAATGTGAAACCTGTTTTGTTTCGAATCATAGTTTTATAGTTAATTATTTATTATTAATATATCTATATGTCAATATCACTTATATATATTATAGCAAAAAATGAAAAAAAGGGCAATACTACTTCTGCACAATTGATAATGATATAAGGCCTTTTATGCGATTATAGCTATCTATTTCAAAGCTTAGAAAGTCTGTATTTAACTCTTCAATTTTACCTTCTGCTAGCCCTTCATTTATAGCATTTACTGCTTCTTCCTCTGGAATAGCCAAAAGCACTGGTTTAGCCTCTAAATGTATCTCAAATTCAGGAGCTTCACTATCTGGCGCTACAGTACTGGATGAAACCGTAATATTATAGTCAATTATCTGGGGTATTATTAACTGATTATCATGATCTTTTTCAATATTATCTATATCACTAAAAACTAGTTCATCTATTAAATCTTGTTTAGCCTGGTCAATATTCAGCTGAGTTACCCTATTTAGTCGATCATCTGGCTCACCAGTTTTATTACTCATTTCCAAAGTATCAAATATTTTCTCCCCGTCTACCCCCACCTCAACTAATTCCCCTTTAATCATACCTTGTTTTTTTGATTCAACCCCAGAAACGTCCACAGTTAAAGAATATTCGGAATCTGAAAATGTAGTAGTTACTGTTTCCCCCAATTCTTCTGTGCCAGTTGATTTAATTTCAATACTATTTTCTTTTAAGCCATCATCTCGATTCACAAATTCTACAATACTATCTTTATATTTAAATCCCACAAACAAACCCAAACCAACAATTCCTACAATTAGAACTATTATTTCTATTCTTCTTCTTAAATTAAATTTTTCTCGAATCGACATCCCACCGTTCTCCTCTTTTTCATATTTCTTCAATCTTTTCTCCCTTTCGCGATTTTCCTTCGCGGTCTTCTTCTCTTTCGTGCTTTCGTGATTTATTTTACTTAATATATTTAGTTTAGATATACTGGGTTTTGGTAAATTAAATTTTTTAACCTTCTTTTTAGCTCTAAATTTTCTAGGAATTAAATTAGTATCAACTTCTTCAAAATTCTTTAAAAGGCCTCTTCTAGCAAGTCCTATTGCTGAATAATAAATTGGATTATTAATCTCCTTTTCCTTGATATTTAATTTTTCATTTAATTTTCCAATCTCAATATTCACCCCTAAAGCCTTTTTTAAATAAGGAATCAGCTCTGGCATCATAGCTGTTCCGCCAGAACATACAATATTTTGTATTTTTCCTTCAGATTTAGATTCACAAAATTCAATTACTCTTTTTAGTTCTCTTACTAATTCCTTTAAATTTGGTTCAATTATGCCAGCAATTTTACTTCCTTTTTTTAAGCCCCCAGTTTTTTTCAATTTTTCTGCTTGAGCTGCAGTTACTTTTAACTTATTCATTATTTTCTCAGTAAAATCGTCACCCGCCACGTCTACCACTGATATAAAATTAATACCAAAATTATTAAAAAAACTAATCTTAGTACTCCCCGCTCCAATGTCTAATAATAAATTTGATTCTTTTTTATCTTCAGATAAAAGCACTCTAGCTAGTCCATTTGCTTCTAAATCAAAAACAACAGGCTTTAAACCAGTGTCAGTGCAAGCTTTATTAAGACTATCAACAATATTTTTTGAAATTGCTGCTACAAAAACATCCTGAATTTCATTTTTTATGGAAATAATTTTATAATCCCAATATATTTCCGAGGCAGTCAAAGGAAAGACGCTTTCCAGCTCATTCTCTATTGCACCTCTTATTTCGTCTCCTCTTAAAGAAAGGGGCACCTGAAAAATATGAGTAAACACTCTGGAATCTGGAAGGCCAATAATTACATCTCTTATTTTTATTTTTGATTTAGCTTCAGATAATAATTTTTTAATAGCTGTTTTTAATTTCGTATTATCTTGAACTTCTCCTCTGCTAATAATTCCTTTTTCTAGCAAAATACGACTAAAAGATTTTACTTTAATTTTTTTATCATCACCAGATACTAAAACTGCCTCTATTGAATAGTCAGAAATGTCTAAAGCTAAACTTTTTTTCATATTATTAATCAATTAATTCTTCCCAAGATAGTATATTTAATTCATCATCAACTTCTACTCTAATTCTTCTAGTATAGCTCGAAGTATCATCACTAATCTGGCCAATTGTAGTTATTATAGCATTTCCAGTAAAAGTTGTCGTATCAATTGAACCATCCCCGCCATCCCCGCCATAATCCCAGCCATCTTCACCACCAGTACCACCGCCATAATCAACATTGTTTGTGCTAGTAGACCTGGCACTAATTTTT
>JBDRII010000040.1:0-4408 GCA_043816085.1 Patescibacteria group bacterium
AGGGCGCTTATATTTGATTCAATCTTTGACGATTATAGAGGTGTTATTACATATGTAAGAGTTAAGGACGGCGAGATTAAAAAAGGAGACAAAATTAAACTAATGGCTACTGGTAAAGAAAGCGAAGTGTTAGAGGTGGGTGTGTTTAAACCAAAAATGGTTAAAAGAGAAAAACTAGAAACTGGAATGATCGGATATATAGTTACAGGGTTTAAAGAAGTAGGGGATACTAGAGTAGGCGATACTGTCACTACATTAAGTAATCAAGCAGAAAAGGCTCTAGAGGGATACAAAGAAGTAAAGCCCATGGTCTTTGCGGGAATTTTTTGTAGAGAAGGTGATGACTACCCAGAATTAAAAGACGCTTTAGAAAAATTAAAACTAAATGATTCTGCCCTTACTTATGAACCAGAAAGGTCATCTGCTCTGGGCTTTGGTTTTAGAGCAGGGTTTTTAGGCTTGCTTCATTTAGATATAGTTCAGGAAAGATTAAAGCGTGAATTTAATTTGGATTTAATAGTAACAGTTCCATCTGTCGCTTATAAAATATATGACAATAAAGGCAAGGAAAAAATTATTTCTTCGCCACTAGATCTTCCTGAGCAAAATTTTATAGATCACATAGAAGAACCTATGATGCTAATAGACATTGTTACGCCAGCAGAATATATTGGCGGCATCATGGCTCTTTTGCAAGAAAAGCGGGGAGTGCCTACAAATTCCCAAATGGAATATCTAGACGAACAAAGAGTAGTGATTCATTATAAAGTTCCGCTCTCTCAAATAGTGGTAGATTTCTATGACAAATTAAAAAACGTTTCTTCTGGTTATGCCTCACTTAATTACGATTTTACAGGATACAGCAGATGTTTTGTCAACCGAATGGACATTTTAGTAGCTGGGGATCCAGTAGAAGCCCTATCTTCTATAGTATATAAAGACGAAGTTGAGAGAGCTGGCCGGAAAATTGTAAAAGCTTTAAAAGGAGTATTGCCCAGGCAGATGTTTGAAGTGAGGTTACAAGCCGCAATTGGCGGAAAAATCTATGCTTCTGAAAAAATCCCTCCTATGAGGAAAGACGTAACAGCCAAGCTCTATGGTGGGGACGTAACCCGAAAAAGAAAGCTTTTAGAGAAGCAAAAAAAGGGAAAAAGACGTATGAAATCCATGGGAAAAGTAGATATCCCCCAAGAGGCATTTTTAGCAGTTTTAAAAAGAT
This sequence comes from Patescibacteria group bacterium, assembly GCA_043816085.1. Taxonomy (GTDB): domain Bacteria; phylum Patescibacteriota; class Patescibacteriia; order UBA9570; family JAHJKD01; genus JBDRII01. The sequence goes on from JBDRII010000040.1 coordinate 1,220, forward strand.
AAAAAGGGCTAACATTAGCCTAATCCACAGGCAAAGGCTTGACAAAATAAAAACAGGGGTATATACTGTCCTGTTTTTGATATAAGCGAGAAGAGGAGAGAGAAGGATCAGAGAATTAATAATAATAACGTCTCTAGATCCTCCTTCCTCGGCTCACTTTTGTCAGGAACGATTAGGAGGAGAGAGCTTTGTCCCTCCTATTCATTCCTGATAAAAGTCTGGCACCTTAATTGGTGCTAGGCTTTCGGGATTTTTTATGTCTAATTAATAAGTTATAAAATGAAGATATATTCAATTCAAAATAAACTCGCTAAATTTATAGTTTCATAAACTCGAAAGAGAATGCTATAATAATAGCGAGTTTTTTTATTGAATACATTCCAGTTAGAAAGCTAAGGAGTACTGACCCGGATAGTCTGTCGGCCAAAAATCTCTCTCCTCCCTCTGCACCTTTTGGTACAGGGGTTTGGCCACAAAACAACTATTTCCAGGTTCCTACGCCTTAGCTTCCTGCCTGGAATTTTTTTTTATTTAATTTTATGGTATAATATGGCCATCATGAAGACAAAATCAAAAGCATTTCGGCCAATCCGAAGAGGCGTTGCCGCCTTTCATGAGCCAAATTATAAAATAATTGCTATCTTAGGAATTATTTTAGTTTTTGGTCTTATTATGCTTTCTTCAGCCTCGTCAGTTATGGGATGGCAAAAATTCGGAGATCATAATTATTTTATTAAGCATCAATTGTTGTATGGCGTCTTTGTTGGCCTTATTGCTTTTTGGGTAATGAGCCGAATAGATTATCATTATTGGAAAAAATATGCCTTTTCTATTGTTATTGGTTCTATTATTTTATTATTCTTAGTTCTTATTCCTGGAATCGGTTATGAGTTTTTAGGTGCCAAAAGATGGATTAGTATTTTAGGTTTTCCTTTTCAGCCGTCAGAGCTTATCAAACTGACATTTCTAATATATTTGGCTACCTGGCTCGAGCAAAGAGCCAAAAAAATGGAAGACTTTTCTTATTCTTTTATGCCCTTTATGATCATGATAGCTTTTTTAGTTTTCATGATTGCTGGTATTCAAAAGGATCTGGGCACCATGATAGTTATTACTGTTATTTCCGTTACCATATATTTTGTAGCTGGCGCGCCTTGGAAACATCTGGGTATTATTGGCGGTGGTGGATTAATGCTATTTTTCTTACTTATTAAAATTGCCCCTTATAGGGCAGCCAGGTTAACTGTCTTTTTAAATCCAGAAATGGATCCGCAAGGCATTGGCTATCATATTAACCAAGCTTTACTTGCTATTGGCTCTGGCGGGTTATTTGGTTTGGGTTTAGGCCATTCTCGTCAAAAATTTAATTATTTACCAGAGGCAGCAGGTGATTCTATTTTTGCTGTAATTGCTGAAGAAGCTGGTTTTATTTTTACGGTTGCTTTAGTTGGGCTATTTTTTGCTCTAGGCTATCAAGGTATCAGAATTGCCAGGGCAGCGCCTGACCCTTTTGGCAAATTACTAGCAACCGGCATCATCACTTGGATAATGTTTCAGGCTTTTGTAAATATCATGGCAATGCTTGGACTTCTGCCTTTAACTGGCATAACTTTGCCATTTATTAGCTATGGCAGTACGTCCCTTGTTACCCTCTTGGCAGCAATGGGATTATTAGTTAATATATCCAGACAAACAAAACGAATTAGTTAGTTATGGTAGTAATAAAAAACGAAGCAAAACGAAGGGAAGTCACAGCTGGCGAAGATGGCCGTGTTTTTGAGCACTCTGACGGGACAATAGAAAAAGAATATCGAGATAAATCATTAGGTTTTGAAATTAAACGAGACACTGTTAGCGAATTAAAAAGTTTATATTATTTATATAAATTAGCCAAACATGTAATGCCTGATCACTTTATTGATACCCTGGGCTCAGAACAAAAAGACGGCAAACTTCGACTTTATACAAAAAAAGTTGAGATCCCAGATGAAGACAAAAGGTTTAAAAATTTAATAAATGAAAAAATTCAAGCAGCTCATGCTGGAGAGATATCAGAAGCTGAAGCTAAACGAGTTATTAAAGATTATGAAATGTTTATTGAAGAGAAATATCCAGAAGCCAAAGCTTTAGCAGAAGAATTTAAGAAAAATGGTTTACAAATTCCTCACTGGCAGGTAAACATGTTATTTGATGATAAAGATAAAAAAGTAAAATTTTGTGAAGTGGAGAGATCTCGAGGTAAAGATACCAGAGAATTTACACATCTATATTCTTTAATGGCAGAAGCATCTGATCCAGAAGACCAAATGAAAAGGCTTTATTTATTTTGTCAGTCTTTTTTACATTATGAATTTATCAATATTGAAAGAAAAATCGAACCTCACGAGGTGGAAAAAGCAAAAGAATTATTAAAAACAATTTTAGAGACTTTAGATCAATTAATAAGATTATTTCAAAAATTCAAGGAAATAAATAGTTTTAGTGAATCAGATGATTGTGAAGTGACGTTGCGGATTTTTATGATAGATAGTAAATTTCGAAGAGCAGGTTCATTAGATGTATTAAATCAGGCTTATGAAGAATTATTATCTGAAATGAAAGCAGATTATAATAAGCGCTCATTTTTTGGATCTCAAAAGTATGCTACATTATTACATCATAAATTAAAATAATGAAAATATTATTAACAGGTGGGGGGACAGCCGGGTCAGTTACACCACTTTTAGCAATTGCTAAAGCCATGCCAGAAGATGATTTTTTATTTTGGGGAACTGCGTCTGGGCCGGAAAAAAGTTTAGTAGAAAAAGATAACATAAAATTTAGGCCAATAATATCTGGAAAGTTTAGAAGATATTTTTCCTTGTCTACTCCTATTGATATCATAAAAATAAAATTAGCATTTTTTCAGTCTTTATATTTATTAAAAAAAGAAAAGCCAGAAGTGGTGGTATCAGCTGGCAGCTTTGTCTCACCTCCAGTAATCTGGGCAGCTAAACTCCTTGGCATTCCAAGTCTTGTTCATCATCAAGACTTAAAAATGAGTCTATCAACTAGATTGATGAAGCCATTTTGTTCCAAGATTACTAAAGCTTTCTCTAAAATTGATCTAGATGCAGCGCTTACTGGAAATCCAGTTCGAAAAAGTGAAGCTGATCTAAATTTGAATTTTGATAATAATTTAAAAACAAT
>JBDRII010000041.1:0-3512 GCA_043816085.1 Patescibacteria group bacterium
AGGCTTGATTTTTTTTGGGTTTTTTGGTAACCTATTTTGGTGTTTCATGTATGCGCCTGTAGCTCAACTGGATAGAGCGTATGGCTTCGGACCATAAGGTTGGGGGTTCGACTCCCTCCGGGCGCGCATTTCGGGCTGTTAGCTCAGTTGGTACCCGCCCGCCACGCAAGCCGAGCAGAGCGAGGCGGCCAGGGCTCGCTGGCGATGCGGGCGGGGAGCAGTCGCCCCAAGTAAATTGAAAAATAATAACGTTCAATGTATTATACTTATGTTTTAGAAAGCCAAAAAGACAGCAAATATTATATTGGTTTTACTGATGATTTAAATAAAAGATTTGACGAGCATAATAAAGGGTTAGTTCCAGCAACGAAAAACAGGCGACCATTTAAGTTGGTATATTATGAAGCTTGTCAAAACAAAGAAAAAGCAATAAAAAGAGAAAAATATTTTAAAACGGGTTTTGGAAGACGTTTTTTAAAAAATAGAATTTAGTACATGGGCTGTTAGCTCAGTTGGTAGAGCAGTCGCCTCTTAAGCGGACGGTCAGAGGTTCGAATCCTCTACAGCCCACCTGCGTTTCACTCCGGTGGATAAACCCACAAAATTTATTAAAATAAAAATCCCTGCAACCTTGCAGGGATTTATTGCAAACGCGACAAGCGCTATACTATGATTTTAATGCATCCTTAAGTGCTTTACCTGCTTTAAATTTAGGCACTACTACAGCTGGGATCTGAATCTTTTCAGTAGGATTTTGTGGGTTAACACCCATTCTGGCAGATCTTTGTCTGGCAGAAATACTAATAAAACCAGTTAAGGTAACATCGTCTCCGCCCTTGATGGCCTCAATAGTTATTTTTTCAAAAGTATCTAAAATTTCTTCAACGTCTTTTCTGGACACATTAGTTTTTCCTGAAATTGTATTAATTAAATCTGCTTTATTCATAAAATTATTATTAATATTTAGCTAACTTTAGTATATTATATCTCTATTTTTCGGTCAATCCTTTTTATGCTTTTTGCTCGAATAGATTTGTTCTCGGTTTCAATTAGACAGGCATTAATAATGCACATTCCTGTTTTTGGCGCTTCAAAATGAAGGGGTATTTGAGTTAAAAACTTTTTTATAATAGGCTCTTTTTCACCACCCAAAATGGCATCTTGGGCTCCTACCATACCCACGTCATTACAAAAAGCAGTTCCTTTAGGCAATATATAATTATCACAAGTAGGAACATGGGTATGCGTTCCCAGAACCGCAGCAACTCTTCCATCTAAATAATGACCCAGCGCCTCTTTTTCAGAAGTAGCTTCAGCATGAAAATCTATTAAACTAGCATCGTATTCTTCTTTAGAATATTTTTTTAATAAACCATCAGCTTTAGCAAAAGGACAATTCGGATCCATCTTATCCATAAATACTTGGCCGAGTAAGTTAATTATCAATAATTTTTTATTATTTTTTTCTAAAATTACATGACCCCTGCCCGGGTCTCCTTCTGGCAGATTAGCTGGGCGCAATATTTTAGCATTTTTGCTGGCTAAATATTTAATAGCATCTTCCCGGTCAAATACATGATTACCAGATGTTAGATAATCAACTCCCATGTCCAGAATTTCTTCAACAGTCTTTTTATTAAAACCAATAGCATGGGCTAAATTTTCTCCATTAGCTAAAATAAAATCAGGCTCCAGTTCATTTATTAATTCTGGCAAAACTTTTTTTAAAGCCTGGCGGCCAATTTTTCCTACAATGTCTCCAAAGAATAATATTTTCATGATTTAATAATAACACTTATACTCCTTTTTTCAAGAAGCTCTCAACTAATTTATCATCATTAGCTTTAATTTTCCCGTTTGATAGAAAAATAAAATCATCACTTATAAACCCAGCCTCCTTAATATTGTGTGTTACAAACAAAGTTAGAATATCAAATTCTTTTAAAACGTCTTTTAGCCAATGTAATAGATCATATCTAAGCATGGTGTCTAATTGAGCAAATGGCTCATCCAATAATAATAATTTTGGTTTATATATTAAGGCCCTGGCCAAAGCTGCTCTTTGCTGCTCCCCACCACTTACCTCTTGGGGTAACCGGCTAGCCAAGCTCTGCATATTAAATCTAATTAAAATATTATTAACTTTTTGTGAAATTTCCTTTTTATTCATCTTTCTAATTTTCAGAGGAAAAGCAATGTTCTCAAAAATACTAAGATGTGGGAATAAAGCCAGGTCTTGAGTCACCATACCAATATTTCTTTTCTGGGTTGCCACACCATTAACATTTTCCTTATCTAAAAAAATAGATCCATCATATTCTTGTAAGCCTGCCACACATCTAAGTAGGGTGGTTTTACCAGCTCCAGATGGCCCAATAATAGCCAGGGTTTGTTCTGTAGAAAAAGAAACATTATCCAAAATCAACTTTTTTCTCATTTTAACTTTAATATTGTTTACGTCTATTCTCATAAAGATAAATTATCATAAATATTAATAAAATCAAACTAAATATAGCAAGTAATATGGCAGACAAGCCAGCCGAGGCCAGAGAAAACCTGTAAGCTCCCAAAAAAGAATAACTAAGGCTCATGGCAGTGGTAAATTTATAGGGTGCCAGAACAGATACAATGGCTATGTCTCCCATAACAAAGACAATAGAGATTGCCAGAGCCTTTAAAATAGTTGGCAGCAAATAACTAATAATAATTTTAATTCTATTTAATAAATCAGCACCTAAAAGTTTAGTTGTTTCTAAAAAGAAAGAGGGTCTGCTTTTCCAAAAAGAAGAGACTAAAAAATAATTAACAGGAAAACTTAAAAATATATAAGCAATAAGCATCCCCACAACAGATTTGTCTAAAAAATATAATAAACAAGCGCTAAGAGCAATAGGAGAGATTGCCAAAAACAACAATGACCATTTTCCCAAATCTTTTTTTAAACCCAGCAAAACAAAAGTAATAATTAAACTAATAGTGCTAGCCATAATTGCCAGCCCCACTGATCTAGCTAAGCTTATCCAAAAAATTGTTTCATTTAAATATAATATATCACCCAGTCCTTTATAAAAAACACCTCCAATGGGCAGTAATATAAATAATAAAATTAATCCTCTGCTAAAATAAATCAAAACCGACTTTTTAATATTCTTATCATTGTGAATATGAAAATATTTTTCAGACTGGGCTTTTAAAAATTTAGCTAATAATAATATTAATATTAATAATCCTCCGAATTGAAGGCTAGCTAATATTAAGGCTGCCTTAAAATTTAATTGTTGGGTAATTAAAGTATAAATATATACTTCTAAAGTCTGATATTTAATTCCACCAAGAACAAGGGGCAGGGCAAAGCTTAAAAAAGAATATAAAAATATAATTATACTCACCCCTATTGTAATTTGTTTTATTCTGGGCCAGGTAACCTTTAATAATGCTAAACTGTTAGAAGCCCCCAATACCCTGGCTTGATCTTCTAAAAAATTATGCATATTAGAAAGCTTAGAAGACAA
>JBDRII010000042.1:0-12454 GCA_043816085.1 Patescibacteria group bacterium
GAAGCGGCAAGGATACTGGGGGTTTCAGTGGATACGCTTCGCCGTTGGGATAAAAGTGGAAAATTAGTGGCAATTAAAAAGGAGGGAGGAGTACATCGTTTTTATAGAGAAAAAGATTTAGAAATATTTTCCAGTGATTTAATAAAAATGGCCCATGATTGGGCAAAAGACGAATTGGAATTACCTGATGGGCTTTATTGCAATAACAGTGTTGTTTTTCTAGCCAGGCTGTCAAAGTTAGAGCTTTTATTGATGAGGCAGCCGGGTTTGGATAAATTATTTTCAATTATCACAGCGGTTACCGGTGAAATCGGCAACAATTCTTTTGATCATAATTTAGGGAAGTGGCCGGATGTGCCTGGTATATTTTTTGGTTATGATTTAAATAAAAGGCATATTGTTTTAGCAGATCGTGGCTTGGGTATTTTAGCAACTCTTCGCCAAGTTCGTCCGGGGTTAGAAAATCATACTGAAGCAGTGAAAGTTGCATTTACTGAGATTCTTTCCGGCCGAGCTCCGGAAAAAAGGGGCAATGGATTGAAGTTTGTTCGAGAAGTTACTTCTTCGCAACCGGTTGACCTGTTTTTCCAAAGCGGTGATGCTGAAGTCCGGATTAAATCCCCAGACAGGAATTTAAATCTAACTCGCGGCCAGGAAACGGTGCGCGGATGCTTGGCGGTTATTAAATTTTAATTAATATAAAAATTTCATATGCGAATTGAATTAAAAAAATTTGGCACCACTTTAATTTCCAGGCAAGGCGGGGCCGAAGCTTACAGGGCCTTTCAACCGACATTAAAAAAAATAACAAAGGATGAAAATTTAGAAATAGATTTTTCCGGTGTTTTAACTTTTTCACCATCCTGGGGGGATGAATTTTTAACTCCCTTGCTTGAAAAATTAGGCGATCATCTAATTTTATTGCCGAGCGACAATATGTCCATGCAGGCGACGATAAAGATTTTACAGGAAATTAATAAACGGCCTTTTATCGTTCAAAAATAATAAAATTATGTCCGACTATTATAACCCAAACAGAAAAGCCAGCTGGAACTATGGCGGAAAACAATGGAAACTTAGCCGGTCCAAAATAGATTTATTTTTAGAATGTCCGCGGTGTTTTTATTTAGATAACAAATTAGGTACCAAGCGCCCGCCAGGATATCCTTATAATTTAAACTCGGCCGTGGACACTCTGCTCAAACAAGAATTTGACGTCCTTCGTGCCAAAGGGAAACAACATCCTTTACAGAAAGAGTACAAGATAAAAGCTAAGCCAGCCAAGCATCCGCAAATAGATGAATGGCGAGAGAATTTTAAGGGGGTAAAGTATTTTCACAAGCCCACTGGATTTACAGTCAGCGGTGCCATAGATGATTTGTGGATTGATGAAAAAGGTAATTATATTGTGGTTGATTACAAGGCTACGGCCAAGGACGAGCCAGTTACAGAGCTAAAAGAAGAATGGCAAGATGGTTATAAAAGGCAAATGGAAGTATATCAATGGTTGCTTCGGAAGAATGGATTAAAGGTGAGCGATACTGGTTATTTTGTTTATTGCACGGGTCAGCCAGATGCGGCGGCTTTTGATGCAAAGTTGGAATTTGATATTAATCTTATTTCTTATACTGGTAGTGATAAGTGGGTAGGGGGAACATTGAAAAAAATTAAAACGTGTTTAGATAGTAAAAAAATTCCTAAAGCAGGAGTGGATTGTGATTATTGTGCTTATAGAAAAGCTGTTGGGGAGCATGAATAGTCGGAAAATACCTAAAATAGGCCGCAAAGCAGTGTACCAGATGGTACACTGTGGATAAGTTTGTGGATAGGTTTGGGATAAGGGGTTTAGGGCAAAAAAGCGGGGAAATGGGTGAAAATGGGAGTTTTTGGCTAATACTAGCGGAAAAGGGGTATGTGGACAAAGAGTTTGACAGAAATTTCCCTAACACTTGACATATTTTTCTATAAATATTAAAGTAAAGGCCAGATTTAGATTATATAAAATATAAAAGCACAAATTGTGCCACATATTTAGTGCCATATTTTAGTCTCTACAATTAAATAGAATTAATTAACAACTCGGTCTATTAATGATAGATGGAGCTTTTATTTTATGCCGCAAAAAAATACATCCCAAAAAACATCTTTTGGAGAGCGAAAAACTTTCTCTCCTATTATCGACGCAATGCCTCTACCAAATCTTATTGAGGTACAACAAAAATCATATGAATGGTTTTTAAACAATGGATTAAAGGAATTATTAGAAGAAGTCTCTCCAATCGAGGATTTTACAGGAAGAGATTTAGAGCTTTCTTTTGGTGATTATTATTTTGACGAACCACGTTTTGATGAAAGAACAGCCAAAGATAAAAATTTGACTTTCGAGGCTGCTATTCGGGTAAACACTAAATTAAAAAACAAAAGGACAAATGAAGTAAAAGAGCAAGAAGTTTATTTAGGAGACATTCCTTTAATGACAGAACGGGGTACCTTTATTGTTAATGGAATTGAAAGAGTAGTTGTGTCCCAGCTTATTAGATCAGCTGGGGTATTTTTTACTTCTGAAATCGTTAAAGGAAAGAAATGCTGTGGGGCTAAAGTTATTCCCAACAGAGGAGCTTGGTTAGAATTTGAAACAGATGCTAACAATGTTATTTATGTAAAAATTGATAGAAAAAGAAAAGTGCCAGCTACTGCCCTGCTTCGAGGTTTTGGTTTATCTTCAGATGAAGAAATTTTGGCTGCTTTTGCTGACACTGATACTGATCCAGAAAATAAATATATTGAATCTAGCATTAAAAAAGATATTTCAAAATCTGAAGGCGAAGGCTTAAAAGAAATTTATAAAAGAATTCGCCCTGGAGACCTGGCCACAGTGGACAATGCCAGAAGTTTAATTCATTCTATGTTTTTCAATTTTTCCAGATATGATTTTGGCAGAGTAGGCCGATATAAAATTAATTTAAGATTTGGTTTTGATACTCCCATAAACAGAGAAACCAGAGTGCTTCATGTTGATGATATTTTAGCAGTGCTAAAAGAAATTATTCGGCTAAATAATACTGGCGACGAAGCTGACGATATTGACCATTTAGGAAACAGAAGAGTAAGAGCAGTGGGAGAACTTGTGCAAAATAAATTTAGAATTGGTTTAGCTAGAATGGAAAGAATAGTAAAGGACCGGATGAGTACTAAAGATGTTTCTCAGCTAACTCCTGGTCAGCTGGTAAATGCCAGACCAATCATTGGATCTATTAGAGAATTTTTCATGTCTTCGCAGCTTTCTCAGTTTATGGACCAAACAAATCCTTTAGCAGAACTAGAACATAAGAGAAGACTTTCTGCTATGGGGCCAGGCGGACTTTCTAGGGAAAGAGCTGGGTTTGAAGTTCGTGATGTACATAGAACTCATTATGGCAGAATTTGTCCGATTGCTACACCTGAGGGACCAAATATTGGTTTAGTTGGCCATTTAGCTACTTATGCCAGAATCAATGAATTTGGCTTTATTGAAACTCCTTATAGAAAGGTAGCCAAAGACCCAGAAAATAAAAAAGGTAAGGTTACAGATGAAATTGTTTATTTAGATGCTTTTGCTGAAGAAAAGGTAACTACTACGGCGGCTACTGCTCCCTTGGATGAAAATGGATGCTTTGTGCAAGAACAATTAGAAGTAAGAAAAAATACAAAACCAGCATTGGAATATGCTTGGAATATAGATTATATGGATGTAGCTCCAAAACAGATTGTGTCTGTGGCTACTGCCATGATTCCATTTTTAGAAAATGATGATGCTGTTCGAGCCTTAATGGGAACAAACATGCAAAGGCAGGCTGTGTCCTGCATTAATCCAGACTCTCCTTATATAGGAACTGGTATTGAAAGAAGAGCAGCAAAAGATTCTGGCCAAGCTGTAGTATCAAAAGAAGCCGGAGAAGTAACTTTAGTGCAAGCTGACAAAATTGAAATAAAAGAAAAAGGTGGGGAAATAAGAGAATATCCTTTAGGAAAATTTGTTCGATCCAATGCTCTTACTTGCATGAATCATAAACCTATTATTAATAAAGGAGATAAAGTAGAAAAAAATAGTGTACTAGCAGACGGAGCTTCAACTGACCAAGGTGAACTAGCTTTGGGTCAAAACGTACTGGTAGCTTATATGCCTTGGGAAGGTGGCAATTATGAAGACGCTGTTTTAATTTCTGACAAGTTAATGCAAAGTGATAAATATACTTCTATTCATATTGAAGATTACTCAGTAGATGTACGAGAAACTAAATTAGGGCCGGAAGTTGTTACCAGAGATATTCCAAATGTTAGTGAAGAAAAATTAAAAGATTTAGATTCCGAAGGAGTTATCAGAGTAGGTGCCCAAGTTTGCTCGGGTGATATATTAGTAGGAAAAATTACTCCCAAAGGTGAGACCGAACTTTCCGCTGAAGAAAAACTTTTACGGGCAATTTTTGGTGAAAAAGCCAAAGACGTTAAAGACTCTTCTCTTTATTTAGAACATGGAGAACATGGTAAAGTTGTGGATATAAAAATATTTAGTAAAGAAAATGGCGACAAGCTTCCTTCAGGTGTTATTAAAACTATTCAAGTTTCTATTGCTCAGCTTAGAAAAATTCAAGTAGGTGATAAAATGGCTGGTCGACATGGAAACAAAGGTGTTATTTCTAGAATTATTCCAGTTGAAGATATGCCTTTTCTAGAAGACGGTACTCCAGTTGATATTATTTTAAATCCTCTTGGCATTGTGTCTCGTATGAATTTGGGACAAGTTTTGGAAGTTCATTTAGGACTGGCTGCCAAGGCTCTGGGATATAAGGTGGCAGTTCCTCCATTTGGCGGGGCTGATCAAAGCCAAATTAAAGAAGAGCTTATAAAGGCTGGTTATCCTGGAGATGGAAAATTAACTTTGTATGATGGCCGAACAGGAGACGCTTTTAAACAAAACGTTACTTGTGGTATTGGTTATATGCTTAAACTTAACCATATGGTTGAAGACAAGATTCACCAACGTTCTATTGGACCATATTCTTTGGTTACTCAGCAGCCGCTGGGTGGTAAAGCTCAATTTGGTGGCCAACGTTTTGGAGAAATGGAAGTTTGGGCACTGGAAGCTTATGGCGCAGCTCATACATTGCAAGAAATTTTAACTATCAAATCCGATGATGTTCCAGGAAGATCGAAAGCTTATGAAGCTATAATTAAAAATGAGCCTATTAAAAAAGTAAATGTTCCAGAATCATTTAATGTATTAGTACGGGAACTAAAAGGACTTGGTTTAGATGTTAGTTTAATTGGAGAACAAGATATTCAGGATAGTCGCGAAAATGCAAAGGAAGACAAAAAGGAAGACAAAGAAGAAAAAAAAGATAAATAATTTATTATAATTTAATACTATATATATGAACGATAATCAAAATAGCTTTGCCGCTAATTTTAAAGCAATTCAGTTAAAAATTGCTTCGCCAGAAGATATTCATTCTTGGTCTCATGGTGAAATTTTAAGACCAGAAACTATCAATTACCGGACACAGAAACCGGAAAAAGATGGTTTATTTTGTGAGAAGATTTTTGGACCCTCAAAAGACTGGGAATGTTATTGCGGTAAATATAAGAAAATCAGATATAAAGGTATTGTTTGTGATAAATGTGGAGTAGAAGTTACTCGTTCTATTGTTCGAAGAGAAAGAATGGGCCATATTGATTTGGCGGCTCCAGTTTCTCATATTTGGTTTTTACGTGGTGTGCCTTCCAAAATTGGTTTAGTTTTAAATCTACCACCTCAAGCTTTAGAAAAAGTAATTTATTTTGCTGCTTTTATTATTACTGATGTAAATGAAGATTTAAAAAAAGAGACATTAGAACAAATTGACACTGAAGCTGAAAGTAAAAGAAAGATGATTCGAACTGAATCGTCAAAGTATGTTGGTAGTATTAAACAAAAAAAAGAAGAAGAATTGCAAAAGACTAAAAAAGAAGAGAAAAAGCAAAAAATTGGTGATAAGTATGAACAAGAGCTGATCAATGCGGCTATTATGCGGGATGAAAAATTAAAAGACTTGGAAGATGCAGTAGATTTAGCCAAAAGTGAATTAAAAGAATTAAAGCCCTTGCAGATAATTTCGGAAAATAAATATCAAGATTTGTCATTAAAATATGGTCATGTATTTGAAGCTGCTATTGGAGCAGAGGCAGTATTCAATTTATTAAAAGAGGTTGACGTTGTTAAAACTATTGCCGAGATTGACGAAGCCATGATAGGCGCTTCAAAAAATGTTAAATATTCTTTAATTCGACGTCTAAAACTTTTAAGAAATTTAAAAAATAACAATATTAAACCAGATTGGATGATAATGACAGCTATTCCAGTTATTCCACCCGATCTTCGGCCAATGGTCCAATTAGATGGTGGCCGTTTTGCTGCATCTGATTTGAATGATTTATATCGAAGAGTAATTAATAGAAATAATCGTTTAAAAAGATTAAAAGAATTAAATGCTCCAGAAGTAATTCAAAGAAATGAAAAAAGAATGTTACAAGAAGCAGTAGATGCTTTGATAGATAATAGTGCTAGACATGGAAAAACAGTAACTGCTTCCACTGGTCAAAAAAGAATGTTGAAGTCCTTAGCTGATATGCTTAAAGGAAAACAAGGTCGATTTAGACAGAATCTACTGGGAAAAAGAGTCGATTATTCTGGTCGAAGTGTTATTGTGGTTGGTCCTCATTTAAAATTGGACCAATGTGGTATTCCCAAAAAGATGGCTTTAGAATTATTTAGACCATTTGTTATTTCTAAATTAATTGAACGAGAATATGTATATAATGTTCGTTCAGCTAATAGATTTATTGAATCAGACCGTCCTGAAGTATGGGATATTTTAGAAGAAATAACTAAAAAGTCTTTTGTGTTGTTAAACAGAGCTCCAACTCTACATAGATTAGGTATTCAGGCTTTTCGGCCGATATTGATTGAAGGTAAAGCTCTGCAAATTCATCCTTTAGTTTGTACGGCTTTTAATGCTGACTTTGACGGTGACCAAATGGCTGTGCATGTACCACTGACGGCTGAAGCAGTGTGGGAAGCTGAAAATATTATGTTGTCGGCCAAGAATTTATTAAAACCAGCTACTGGTGAACCTGTGGTAACTCCTTCACAGGATATAGTTCTGGGTGGTTATTATATGACTTCTATAGATGCCACTCCGGAAGACAAGATATTGCATTTTTCATCTAAAGCTGAAGTGCTACTAGCTTATAATGTAGGCCGGATTACTTTGGGCACTAAAATAAAAGTAAAAGATGGTAGTAAGGTTTTAGAAACCACTGCTGGAAGAATTTTACTAAATAAAGTGTTACCAGAAGATCAACAGTTTTATAATAAGCTGGTAGACAAGAAAGAAATGAAGAAAATCATTGCTGTTTGTTTTGCTAGCCATGGTTTAGAAAGAACAGTGCAGCTTTTAGATGATATTAAAGATTTGAGTATTGAAATGATTACAATGTCTGGTATGAGCTGGGGCATGGATGATACTTTGGTACCAGCTAAGAAAAAAGATATTATAGCTGCTGCTGAGAAAAAAGTAGCTGAAGTTAGCTCGCAATTTGATATGGGGCTTTTAACAGAAGAAGAACGTCGACAAAAAGTTATAGAAATTTGGACTAGTACCAAAGATGAAGTAACAAAATATTGCCAAAAAAGTATGCCTACAACTGGTTCAGCTTTTGCTATGATTGATTCTGGTGCTCGTGGATCATGGGGCCAAGTAACTCAGATGACTGGAATGAAAGGTTTAGTTATTAATCCATCTGGTGAAACTATTGAACTGCCAGTTAAAGCTAGTTTTGTGGAAGGATTTAATGTATTAGAATATTTTATTTCTACTCATGGTGCCAGAAAGGGTCTTTCTGATACTGCCCTTAGAACTGCTAATGCCGGATATTTAACCAGAAGATTAATTGATGTTTCCCAAGACGTGGTAGTAATAGAAGATGATTGTAAAACCAAAGAAGGGTTTACTATTACAAGAGCCGAAAGTGATGAAATTGGTGAAACTTTAGAGCAAAGAGTAGTTGGTCGGGCACTAGCTTGTGATATTAAAGATCCAGAAACTAAAAAGGTTGTGTTTAAACGAAATCAAATAATTGATGAGGGGGACATTAATGAATTAGCTAAATTGAAATTAGATAAAATTAAGATTAGGTCTGTATTAACTTGCTCTACTGTTAGGGGAATTTGTAGACAATGTTATGGTTATGATTTAGGTCATAATGAATTGGTTAAAAACGGAACTGCCACTGGAATTATTGCCGCTCAAAGTATTGGTGAGCCTGGAACACAGCTTACTATGAGAACCTTTCATACTGGTGGTGTAGCTGGTCAGGATATTACCCAGGGTCTACCTAGAGTAGAAGAACTTTTTGAAGCCAGACCGTTAAAAAAATCAGCAGTGCTTAGTGATGTGGACGGCCAAGTAGAAGAAGTGGAAGAAAAGGGTCCGCAGAAAATTATTAAAGTACGACATTTAAAAGAGGTGGAAGAGGTTTATAAATTAACTAAAAAGTTAAAACCTTTGGTTAAAGATAAACAGAAAGTAAAAGAAAATGATCCTATTATTTTAGACGGAGATGGCAAGGAAGTAAAAGCCAAGGTCTCGGGTGTGATTTCTTTGGAAAAGGCTACTATGAAATTGGTGGGCGAACAGGAGAATATTAAGGAATTTGTTATTCCGCCTGGATTTGGAGTTTGGGTAAAACCTGGTGACCTTATTACTGTAGGCACTCAATTTAGTGAGGGAAATTTAGATCTAAAGCAATTATTTGCCCTTCAAGGTCAGGAAGCAGTGCAGAAATATGTTATTAAAGAGATTCAATATATTTATTCTTCCCAGGGTCAGAAGCTTAATGATAAACATATTGAAATTATTATCCGTCAGATGTTTTCAAGGTATTTAATAGTAGAACCTGGTGATTCTGATTTTGTAGCTCAAGAACTTATTACCAGAGATCAATTTTTAGAAGCTAATCAAGAGATTAAAGAGAATAAAGGAAATCCACTTAAAGCAGATAATGTTTTATTGGGTATTACTAAAGCTTCTTTATCTACTGATAGTTTCCTTTCAGCTGCATCTTTCCAAGAAACTGCCAGAGTACTTATTGACGCTGCTATTTCTGGAAAAGTTGACCACTTAAGGGGACTTAAAGAAAATGTAATTATTGGTAAACTTATCCCAGTTGGTTCTGGATTTGGTGTAGAAGCCAAAAAGAAGCAAGAAAAGGAAAAAGAGGAAGCAAAACGAGAAGCAAAACAATAAATTTTTATTGCAGGTATATATAAATAACCCGGGGTGTCCCCGGGTTATTTTAATTTAAAGGATAATTGGGTGCTGATTCAATGTCTACTAAAGAGTGGGGGTGAGACTCAGCCAGGCCAGCAGGTGAGATTTGAATAAATTCTGCTTTTTTATGAAGCTCAAAAATATTTTTAGAACCACAATATCCAAGGCCAGCTCTAAGGCCTCCAATTAATTGATAAATCACAGAATCAACTGATCCTTTGTAAGCAATTCTACCAACAATACCTTCGGGTACTAATTTTTTGGTTTCTTTTACACTTTCTTGTAAATATCTGTCTTTACTTCCTTTTTGCATGGCTTCCAGTGATCCCATGCCTCTATATTCTTTATATTTTTTACCATTTAATTCAACTATATTTCCAGGAGCTTCATCTGTTCCAGCCAGAGTTCCGCCCATCATAACTATATCAGCACCAGCAGCTAAGGCTTTTACTATGTCACCAGAATATTTAATGCCGCCATCAGCAATTAGGGGGATGCCGGCTTTTTTTGTTTCAGCTGCGCAATTCATAATAGCAGTAAGTTGGGGTACACCTATTCCAGCTACTACTCTGGTAGTGCAAATAGATCCTGGGCCTATACCCACTTTAATAGCGTCAGCTCCAGCTTTTATAAGATCACGAGCAGCTTCTCTAGTAGCAATGTTTCCACCAACTATAGTAATTTTAGGGAATTCTTTTTGTAATTTACCTACCATGTCTATAACACCCTTAGAGTGTCCATGAGCGCTGTCCACTACTAATACATCTACTCTAGCGTCGACTAATTCTTTGGCTCGGTTATAAGCTTCAGCACCAACAGATACAGCTGCTCCGGCTAGCATTCCTTTTTGTTTAACTTTTTTTACAGCTTCCACTTGTTTGTCTATAGACATGTTTTTATGAATAATGCCCATACCACCTTCTTTAGCCATGGCAATAGCCATATCGCTTTCAGTTACTGTATCCATAGGAGAAGACATTAAAGGAATGTCTAATTTAATTTTATCACTAATTCTAGTGCTTAAATTTACATCTTTGGGAAGAATGTTTGATTTTTGAGGGATTAATAAAACATCATCAAAAGCCAGGCCTTTTTTTATATCGTGTTTAGTTATTTCCATATATTTATCCTTGCTCCTGCGACTACCTGCCCGCAACGCTTCGCATAGCGAGGCGGGCGGGAAGTCGCATGGCAGCTTTTAAGACTTAAGTCTTTCCTACTGCCATCACACTTTAGTGTGAGGAATAATTGATTATTGCCTGGTATTATAATGGAAATAATGAAATGTGGCAATTGTTATAGGGGATTGACAGATATTGTATATATGTTAAACTTAAGATAACTTAAAGATTAACTTTAAATTTATGGAAAAAACAATATCAGTTAAGGAAATGCGTCAAAATTTTCCTAAAATTGAAAAAGGCCTAAAAAATGGAGAATCTTATGTTTTAATAAAACGTTCTGAGCCAATTGGAAAATTATCACCAATACCTAAAGCTAAGCCACATGGTAACAAAAGTTTAATTGAATTATTTGCTGATCCGCCAGAGGAAATGAGGTTTAAAAGTAAAAAATCAGCTGTTCAGTTAGTTCGTGAAGATAGAACTAGATAAGATCATGGAAATTAAATTATCTAATCCAACTTCTTATATAACTGTTGACACTTCAGTTTTTATTAGTGCTTGTGCTGAGTCTGAGGTTAATTGTCAAGAATCAAAAAAATTATTTAACTTTATTAAAGATGAAAATATTTTTGTGATTCTTCCTATTAATATTTTATTTGAAGTTATTAATAATTTATTTAAAATAGGTATTGATGATAAAATTGTTTATCAATTTTTTGGAGATAGCCCCAATGTTGGTCTAATACCTTTAGATGAGGAGTTTTTAGAGAAAGTTTGGGTTTATTATCAAAATTTTAATAAGTTAAAAACAGCAGATAGGATATTAGCAGTAACTAGTTATTTTTTTCATACTCCATTAATAACCTGGGATAATAAAATAATACGAGATAGTAGTGAATATTGTCAGGCAATGACACCCAAAGAATTCATGAAAAAACCTTGTTAGATTATCTTGACTGAAGTATTAAGTAAGGTATAATTTACCTTACGTTTCTTTTTGTTTTTCTAGTAAATTGACAACTAACAAGACTGGCAAAAACCAGCGAATCATAGGGAGATAGGGGCCATGACAGACAACTTTCGTAAACTCGTAGCGGCAGGCATTCCAAATGTACTGCCTCCCATGCCTTCACCACTTCCAGTAACAATATCACCTTCTCCTGGAGGTAATATTACATCATATATTTGTTCAATATCATCAGGTAGCTTTAATGGCTCTAAATTGCCTTCAGCAATTCTTTGTCTAATAAATCCTTGGACGTCAAAACGCGTGACAGGTTTAACATCTTCTTTACCAGATTCAATTATTGTTAGGTGATTTTCAGCTCCTAAAAGTTCTGCGATTTCTTCAAGTGGAATATTATTTTGAGTAAGCCTAAGAATTTCAGCATTTAGCTGTCTAGCTAAAGCTTGGCTTTTTTCATCCTCTCCTGGTGGTCGGCCTGTGCATGGTCCTTCTGACATATTTATTATTAATTATCCTATATTTGAAGTCTAATCTAAGTTATCAAAAATGACAAGAAATTTTGTATTTTTTTGTTGCTATTCTTTATAGTTTGTGTTAAAATATACTGGTTCTAAAGAAGAAAAATAAGAAAAAATGCCAAAAATAGTTAAAGGAAAAGACATTGCAGCTAAAATTTATAAGAAACTTGAAAAACAAGTTGCTGATTTAAAGAAAGCCGGAATTACACCTAAATTGGGTGTTATTTTAGTTGGAGATGATAAGCCCTCGCAGACATATGTGAAGAAAAAGGGTGAAGCAGCAAAGAAAATTGGGGTAGATTTTTTACTAAAAATTTATTCCTCAACTATTACTACAGAAGACTTAATTCATGAAGTGGAGAAATTGCAAGATAAAAAAACGGGATTAACGGGATTAATTGTACAACTTCCTCTTCCTAAACAGATTAAAACAGGAAAAGTGTTAGAAAGCATTAATCCAGCAATAGATGTAGATTGTTTAACGCAAACAAATTTAGG
>JBDRII010000043.1:0-2754 GCA_043816085.1 Patescibacteria group bacterium
TTTATCCGCTACAATAGACCGCGGCCCGCCTGATAATATAAAACCGCCAATATTTTTTACTTTGGCAAAATTAGTGTCTGGGGGATATATTTTGGCCAGCACATTTAGCTGCCGAACCCTCCGGGCAATCAAATGCGCATACTGCGACCCAAAGTCCAAAACTGCAATTTGTTCATGTTTCATACCCTTATTTTAGCAAAATTACATAAAAACACAAATGTCTTACCTTGATTAATTTAATAATTTTTGCTACAATATCTAATACAATTATTAATTTTAAATAAATGATAGGCGAAAAACCACAACTAGAAAAAAAACGCGGACCATATGAAAAAATACGCGATCTTCAAACCGAATATAAAATATTAATTGTTATTGAAGAAAACACACCGCCCGCACCAGAATTTAATAAATTTTTAAAAACATTAGAACAAGTACTACGTGAAACCCGCATTATCATAGGATCTGAAGATTTACAAGGACTTAGAATAAATATTACTACCAATCCCGAAGCACCATTCGACAATCTAATATCGGAAAAAGTTATAACAAATGGAACAGTTACAATTCCATGGAAAATAGATTCAATAATATTAGAAGGATTAATAATGAAAAATTACGGACAACAATTTTTAGAAACTGCAGAATTCGATACTGTTGAAACAGATGAATATAAAGCTCCTAAAGAAGGTAAAGATAGTGACGAAAACAATTAATAACAAGTATTAAATATAATAATATGCCAGGACCATTACCAAAAGAACCTCAACCAAAAGAAGGTTTCAGAACTCCATCACTAAAAAAGGATCGACGCACCGAAAGATGGCCCAACAAACCAACAACTATAATTGAAGAACCTGAGCCTCAATCACCAAGAAGCCCCAAATCAGAAGAAAGAGACCCCAAAAAAAATCCCGATGATCTTAAATATGGATTTGATCGAGAAGCAAGTGAAGGAAAAAATAGAGAAGAAGAAAAAGAAGATTAATTTTCTAATTCCTCAATAACTTTTTCCATTTTTCCGATAGCTTGGTCTATGGTCAATACCTCATCCTTTTGATCATTAGCCATCCCTCTAATCAAATAATGAACCTTCTCAAATTTTTGATTATATGTGCTTAGATTCAAATCTTGAAAAATTTCAATAACACTTATACCAAATTGAAATACCATCTCTGCCTCAGTTAATTCTTCATGTTCCTTTAAATTAATCCAAGGTGATTTATGATGTCCGTGTCTTAACCTTCCTCTAATTTTCTTTCCTTTTCCAAACATACCATCATAATCAAATAAAAAACCTTTTCCAGTTTCTTCATGAATACCACAATTATCAGTACAAATATCCATTAATATTAATCCTTTCTTAGATAGATACTCTGCGCCTCTCATATTATCTAGTAATATTTCCAAAGCTTGTTTAAGTCGATGAATAGGCACCCGCCTATACTCTGCTTTCAAAAAATCTCCCAATGTAGTCATTCTTCTTTTTTCAATTAACATGTCTGTCCCTTCCTTATCAAGTATTATATCAGGACTAGCTACATAATCACACGGCTCACCTTTTAATGCCTCTGCTAATTGTTCAAGTGCTACTCGCCTTTCTTCAACGCATCTTAATATAAATTCAGATCGATATCTCTTAAATATTCTTCCTCCATGTAATTCCTCAACCTTTCTTATTTGTCTCTTCCCTTTTTTTTCCTTGTCTTCTGGCTCCTTAAAATGTTGCCGTACTAAATCAAAATCAACATTTTTTATTTTTACTTTACTTTTCAATCTCTCAATTACAGCTTCTCTAAGCATGTCCAAAAACCCCATAATTTCACTAATATCAACGTAATCAGAACAAGTATAATCCTCATCGTCTTCACTATCTGAATACGACATTCTCACAGACTTTCCCTCTATCCTGCCACTTTGTCTCCTCTCTCTTAAGATAACCCTGTCATGATTATAATAAACCAAATCCATAATACTATTTATACTTAAGCCCTCAATCACCACATTGGTTTTTTCATTCCTCTCTTCCACTGGCACAGCCACACAAGCTTCATAAATATGAAAAGCCACATTATCAGCCATTGTTTCAATGTCCTTGGCCTCAATATAATCTTTTTCAAAAAAAGCCCTTCCTAAGTCTGGAATATCTTTTCTGGTTATTCTTTCTTGTTGAACCATATAAATTAGTGCTTAAAAGCACGTGATCCAGTAAAAACCATGGGAATTTTATGCTCATTACAAGCGTCAATAACTTCCTGATCCCGTTTGGACCCACCAGGCTGAATAATAGCCCTTATTTTTTTATCAGCAATTTCGTCTATAGAGTCACGGAATGGGAAAAATGCATCTGAAGATAAAATACAACCTTCTACATTGCCATCTGCTTTCATGAGCGCCACTTTAGTAGAGTCTACCCTAGACATTTGCCCAGCTCCTACAGCAACCGTAGTTTTATTTTTAGTAAATAAAATTGCATTAGACTTAATATGCTTAATGACCTTCCAAGCAAACAACATTTCTTCTATATCTTCTTCACTTGGTTTTATTTCTGTAACCACTTCTAAATCATTTTTAGATAATTCTTTTCTATCCAGATCTTGAACCAATAGGCCGCCAGCCACTTTTCTTAGATCCCATAAATGGTCAGTCTTGGAAATTGGCCCAACTTCAATTAATCTTAAATCTTTTTTCTTTTTAAATATTTCTTTAGAGTCATCATCAAAACTTGGGGCAATTACAATTTCTAAAAACACT
>JBDRII010000044.1:0-4875 GCA_043816085.1 Patescibacteria group bacterium
GAAATGCCCGTAATTACTACGAATTTGTCCCGAGGGATGTCAACGTTGATATTTTTAAGGTTGTGCACTCTGGCACCTTTCACGGAAATTTTTTTGTTTTGCATTATTTTAATGGATAATTTTTAACCCGAGTATTATACATGCTTTTTTACGATTGGTCAATAATGTGATATATTTAGTGTATATCTTGACAAAACTTGAAAATTAGTGTAATATAATCTGTTTAATTAATTATCAATAATTATGGCACAACCCAATATAGAAAAAACTGGAGAAGCAAAATTAGACGCTCGTACAAGGAAGGAACAGGCACCATCTAGAATCGAAACCAGGCTTGATAAAGAGCCTGTGCATTTATTGTATAAAAAAGAAAGCCCAGAACAGACAAGAAGAAGAATTGAGGAAGATTTGGCAGTAGATAGAATCACGTCTTTTGGAAGACATAGGATATGTGTTTTGCATGATGATATGGGAAAAGCTGTAGAAGTTGGGGAAGGTGGATTTGGAAAAGTAGCTGAAACAGAATTCCCAGAAGAAAAAGCTGGAAGTGACTTTGTGGCGGAAAATTTTCATGGATCAACTGGGGCTCAAGAAGATCCATATCATGGTCATCATGAATTAGCTCGATTAATTATTGATTGGCACGAGGGTTTAGTAAGAGATAAAAAAACATTTTTAGAAAATCCTACAACAGAAAATTTAAAGGCAATACAAAGAGACCAAGAAGGTATTGTTTCTTTTTTTTCTGCTTTAGTAAAAATAGAGAAGATTGATCGAGACAGAACTTTACAGATATTGCAGCAAGTTGAAAGCGAGAAAGTTGGTTTAGTAAATTTAATAGGGGACGCATATGACCCAGTTGAAATAGCGGATGATCAGGTAGAGGAAGGTATGCGTAGAAAAACAGGTACTGAGCTTGGAAGAGAAATTAATGCTATAAAAAATAGATTAAACGTTCTTTCTGAAAATCTTGTGGGGAACGCCGAACAAATATTAGAATTACAGGATGAATTGTTAAAGCATTGGTCTGCTGCATACTATTTAGATCCAGGGGAAAGAGAAATTTTTTATCAATATAAAGAGCCTGTTTTATCAAATTCAGTAATAAAGTTTGCGCCAGAATTATCAAGAAGAGATCAAAGTAGCGAAGCACCCGCCTTTAAAAGGTCTGAAATAGAAAAATTATGGCTTCGTGAATGGTCAAATTTAACTAAAATGAGAGACGTAAAAGGTGTGCCTCAATTACTAGGAGCAAAACTTTTAAAAAGTTCTACTATTAAATTAGAACCAATATCATCTGCTCCTCCAAAAGAGGACAAAGTTGCATATGCAGCTTGGAGAAATGAAAGAAAGAAAATTGAAAGGAGTAGAGTAATTGATGCTGTTAGACCAGTTTTTTTAATGGAGAAAGCCCCAGGAAAAGATTTAGCCTCTATACTCAAAGATGGTGGTAAATTGCCCCCTGAAGATGTATTACATATAGTAAAAGAAGTAGCGAGAATTTTAGGAGAGGCTCATAAACGAGATATTGTATATAGAGATTTAAAACCGGCAAATATTATATTTGATGCAGAGACCAAAGAAGTGAATATTATTGATTGGGGAATTGCAGCCCAGATTGACGAAAGGACCGAGGCATTGAAAAAGATTTTTAATGATAGATTATTAGAAGCCAAAAGTTTGATTGATGATATGTTTGATAAGACAGATTTAAAATCTTCTAATTATTCAACCTTAGAACCAGATAAATTAATTTCTGCATTAAATAATAAATTTTTATCAGATTATTGGTCTGATGCTAAAACTAATAGAAAATATGCTGATTATCTTGAACAAAACAGTGATGAAGTGCTAAAAAAAGATGAAAAGGATAGTTTTTTAGATTATATTGAGGTTAAAATAAAAATAAGTAGAGGAGAAGTTAAATTTGATCAAGGAAAGATTAATGATGCTAGTGAATTAATTGATGATTTTTTAGAAGCGGGCATGGAACCAAAAGGAATAATGAGACAAATTAAATTAATTTATGATAGTGCTCCTGAATTTAGGAATTTACCTCCTGAACAAAAATTTTTAGAACAACAACGAATTTATGAGATTCTTGTTCAAAAAACTGGCGGCAAACAAAAACATGAAATAGAGGCATTATTTAAAGGTTTAGGAACAATTAGTGGGTTAGTTCGAGGGACACCAGTGTTTATGGCACCAGAACAAATGCAAGGATATGGGTATGATACTAGAGTAGATAATTTTTCTTTAGGTGTGTTGGGATTTCATTTATTAGTTGGAAATAAAGTAAGAAATTTATTTAATGATTTAAGAGGTGCCGCTATTGCAGCATCGCATAATAAAATTATTAAAGAGGAATATAGAAGTGTTGATACTTACGAGGGAGAAGATGAGAGACGAGTTGTAGAATTATTAAACAGGATGGCTGATCCAACAGTAAGTACTAGAATTCAGACAATGAAAGAAATTGAGCAGCAGGCAGGGGCTTTACTGGCTGCTTAAGCTTATGGAAAATAATTTATTAGAAAATATACCTCAATGTTCAGGGGTATATTTTTTTTATGATATTAATCAAAGATTATTATATATAGGCAAAGCTAATAATCTAAAATCTAGAGTTAGTTCCTATTTTCAGAAATCTAACTCTCTTGATACTGCAAAAAGAATAATGGTGAGCCAAGTTGCTGATATTAAATATAAAGAAACTAGAAACGAAGCCAAGGCTTTAATTTTGGAAACTAAATTAATAAAAAAGCATAAGCCGCCATATAATATCATGATGAAGGATGATAAAAATTTTCTATATGTGAAAATTACTGAAGAAGATTTTCCGCGAGTTTTATTTGTACGCCGGCCAAATTTTAGAGATAAGGCAAAATTTTACGGACCGTTTCCCTGGGCTAAGCCAGTAAAATTGGTTTATAGATATTTACATAAAATATTTCCTTTGCGCTCGTGTAATAATATGCCAGATAAGCCTTGTTTAGAATTTCATATGGGAAGATGTTTGGCTCCGTGTATTAATGGAATTAGTAAACAGCAATATACAAAAATTATTGATCAAGTAATTAAATTTTTCAATGGAGATACAGATAGTTTATTAGATATTACTGAACAGAAAATGAAAGTTGCTTCTAAACAGAAAAAGTATGAGAAGGCTGCGTATTATCGGGATCAAATATTTGCTATAAATAAATTAAAAGAAATTCAATTAACTAGTTTGCAGATTCAAAAGCGTTCGGAAAAAGAGAAAGTTAAAAAGGCTTTATTGCAAATTAAACAAAAATTAAGATTAAAAAAGATTCCCAAGCGAGTGGAAATTTATGATATTTCAAATATTCAAGGAGAGATGGCTGTTGGCTCAATGGTAGTTTTTATAAATGGTCAGCCAGATAAATCTGAATATAGAAAGTTTAAAATAAAGACTATTCAAGGAGCAAATGACACAGGAATGCTGCAAGAAGTGGTTTTAAGACGAGTAAAACATGATGAGTGGAAAAAGCCGGATTTGGTGATTATGGATGGAGGAAAAGGGCAATTAAATGCAGTTAAGGATATTTGGCTAGATTATAAAGTTTCAGTGGTTGCTTTAGCTAAGAAAAAAGAAGAAATATTTATTCCAAATTATAAAAAATCAAAAAAATTGCTAGAAAATTCAGAGGGTTTTTATTTAATACAAAGAATGAGAGACGAAGCGCATAGGTTTGCTATTGAATATCATCGGAAGCTAAGACTTGACAAAATAACTAAGTTTTAATAAAGTGATATGTTCCACAACATTGGGAGGCGAGCAATGAAGCTCATTCAAGGCGGCGGCCAGTCACGTCCGAGAACGGACGATCTGCAGGCCCTGTCTTGGCGGGGTCATCTGATCGTTCTCCATTACAAGGGGGCCTTACATTCCGAACGGATCGACGTTCGGGTGGGAGGTCAGAAGTCCATGGTGACCTATGAGGAGGTCGAGCCAGGGCTGTGGGCGGTTCATGTGCGACCATGGGGGCTGAATTTTCCATCGCTCAGCGAGCGTGGAGTTGAGGTCCTGCTGATTGGATTCCGAGCGCATCCAATGCGCGCACGAGTTCGGTTGATCGCATGAAACGGGCATCACATCCATGAAGGAAGTGTGCCCGTGTCTCAGGTATTATTACTTTAAATATCTGAGGAGAGAGTAAATTTATTTTATAGTGATGGGTTTGCTATGCTAACAATTTTAGCATGGCCAACGTTTTTTTCAGCGTCTATAATTACATTAATTATCGCTCTTTTCCCATCATTTAAGGGAATCACATATTTAGTTGTTATTTTGCTAGGTGAAAAGTCAGCATCTGGGTCTAATCCATTATAATTATACGAAGCATTAAAAGTATCAATAACTGCCTTAATTTGTTCTATAGATGCAGTGGAACCGTCTTCAACTGTAAATGCTAGATCTGCGCCATCTCGAGCTTTTGGAGCTCCAAGTTTTTGGTCATAAGGTGTGAGTTCAGGTTCAATTTTTGATAGAGTTGCTTCACCAATTCCTTTTTCCATATCTACGGAGACATGAACTGTGTATTCAATTCCCTGGGTTGTTACTTCAAAAGTATCAGTCGCACAATCAGGGTTCATTTGAAAGCCTCCATCTGGATTGGCATAACTATTAAAATTACTAACAGCTGTTTCTAGATCGAGTATAGTTACAAAGTCTCGGTTAAAATAATTATTGGCCCTTTCTAACAATCTTTCTCCTGGAGTGTATATTTTTTCCCAAACTTCATTAATTTGATCATCTTTTAAATAAGGCTCAATAGTCCAAAATTCAAGTGTGGGCGTGGCTACTTGGAATTTTATACTAGATCCTTTTTTTTGTTCAATTTCTTTTATAGC
>JBDRII010000045.1:0-5557 GCA_043816085.1 Patescibacteria group bacterium
AACATAAACAAAGACAAGGATAATATATGGCAGCTAGAATTGCAGGAGTAATACTCCCAAATGAAAAAAGAATCGAAATTGCTCTGACCTATATTCATGGTATTGGTAATACTTCAGCTATTAAAATTTTAAAAGATACTAATATTGATGGAAATACCCGAACCAAAGATCTAACTGCTGACCAGGTAAATAATTTAAAACAAACTATTGAAAAAGGTGAAAAGAAAATTGAAGGTGAATTAAAAAGAGAAGTTTTATCAAATATTAAAAGACTAAAAGAAATTAACTGCTACCGTGGTACTCGTCATATGAAAAAACTTCCTTGTAGAGGACAAAAAACTAAAACTAATACTAGAACTGTTAGAGGCAATGTCAGAAAAACTGTAGGATCTGGTCGTAAAGCAGCTTTACAAAAAACCTAAATAATATTATGGCTGAAAAAAAAGATACAACTCCAAAAAAAAGCACGAAAGCACGAAAGAAAAAAAGCGTTACTAAAGGCCGGGCTTATGTTATGGCAACTTATAATAACACGATTATTTCATTTACTGACGAAAATGGAAATTTACTGCATCAAGGCAGTGCTGGCCAATTTGGATTCAAAGGACCAAAAAAAGCAACTCCCTATGCTGCTGGTGTAATTGTGAAAGAAACTGCTGAAATTGTAAAAACATATGGCTTAAAAGATATTGCAGTTTATATTAAGGGAATTGGTAGCGGCCGTGATGGAGCTTTAAGAGCCTTAAACGCCGCTGGATTTAATATCACCACTATTAAAGACCTTACCCCCATTCCTCATAATGGCTGCCGACCTAAAAAACCTAGAAGAGTATAAATATGGGAAAAAGATTAACACCACAATGTAAATCATGCCGCCGGGCAGGAGACAAACTTTTCTTAAAAGGAGAGCGCTGTAATTCTTCAAAATGTGCCATGGTAAAAAAGAATTATCCACCTGGACTTCACGGACCAAAAGGCCGACCTAGAATTTCCGGATATGGTCTAAGGCTCCAAGAAAAGCAAAAAGCCAAGCTTATTTATGGAGTCATGGAAAAACAATTTGCTAATTATTTTAAAAAAGCTCAAAACCAGGGTGGAAATGTATCTGAAAACATGCTTCAACTATTAGAACTTCGAATGGATAATGTTATTTATAAAGCTAATTTTGCCCCATCTCTAAAAAAAGCCAGACAACTAGTGAATCATGGACACTTTATGGTAAATGGAAGAAAAAACGACATTCCATCCAGACAAATAAAAATAAATGATGTTATTTCTGTGGCTAAAAAAAGCCTGGAAAATAAATACTTTAAAGAATTAATAAAAACTTTAGGTAAAACTGAAGCTACTAAATGGATTACAGTTGATAAAACAAAGTTAGCTATTAGTGTAAATGCCATGCCTACTGAAAATGATCTAAAACAAGCAATTCAAATGAACCTTATTATCGAATATTATTCGCAATAAAAAACTAAAAAATATCTATGGAAAATATTTCACTACCCCAAACAATAACAGCTAAAAAAATTGAAAATAACCACGAAGAAATAACTATTTCACCTTGTTATCCAGGATATGGTACTACTTTGGGAAATGCTCTTCGAAGAGTTTTATTATCTTCTTTGGAAGGCGCGGCTGCAACTGCTGTAAAAATCAAAGGGGTAGACCATGAATTTTCTACTTTAGATCATGTTAAAGAAGATGTAGTAGACATTATTTTAAATTTAAAAAAAATCAGATTTAAAATTCATAGTGAAGAACCTGTAGAAATTAAATTAAAAGTAAAGGGTGAAAAAAAAATAACAGCCAAGGATTTTACTAAAAACTCTCAAGTAGAAATCTCTACTCCAACCCAAGTTATTGCTACCACTACAGATCCAAAAGCCGAATTCGAGCTAACACTACTGGCTGAAAATGGTCGCGGATATATTCCTGTAGAAATGAGAGAGAAAGAAAAACTAGATTTAGGATATATTGCTATTGATGCAGTTTATACACCTATAAAAAATGTAAATTTTAAAACTGAACATGTTCGAGTTGAAGAAATGACAAACTACGATAAATTGATTCTAAATATTGTAACGGATGGATCTGTTTCTCCATCAGAAGGCTTAGAACAGGCTGCTAATATCTTAGTAGAACAATTCAGCCATGTAATGAACAATATTGGTACAACTGAAGAAAAAGAAGAAGAAGAAAAACCTACAAAGAAAAAAAGCGAAGATAAATAAATATATGCGTCATTTAAAGAAGAAAAAAACTATTGGTAGAAAAAAAGATCCCAGAAAGGCCCTGCTTGTTGGCTTAGTTAATAATATAATTATTTACCGTAATATAAAAACCACCGAAACTAAAGCTAAATTTCTACGCTCAAAGATTGAAAAACTTATTACCGAAGCCAAAAAGCAAACCCCCACTGCCAAAAGAAATATTGAAAATTTTCTAAACAATAAAAAAACATCAAAAATATTATACACAAACATTGCGCCAAAATATAAAGAAAGAAAAAGCGGTTATACCAGAATCACAAAAATAGGAATCAGAAAAGGTGATGGAGCAGAAATAGTTCAAATTGAATTAATTTAATATGTCTATACCAAACAAACCAATTGAATTAGATGCCACGGATAAAATTTTAGGAAGACTTGCTTCTGAAATTGCTGTATTACTAATGGGGAAAGACAGAAGTGACTATGCTCCAAACATTATTCAGTGTCCAAATGTTATAGTAAACAACTGCGATAAAATAAAAATTACAGGAAATAAAGCTGAACAAAAAAAATACTACAAACATTCTGGATATCCAGGTGGTATCAAAGAAAAAAAATACTCTGAAATGAACAGTACCTTAGTGTTAAAAAATGCAGTATCAGGAATGCTTCCCAAAAACAAATTACAGAATGTTTTATTAAAAAAATTAACCTTGAATAATTAATGGAAAATACTACCCCCAAAAAACAAAGAGGTCGAAGAGCCTTTATTTATTCTCGAGGTAAAAGAAAAACAGCTTCTGCTAGAATTAGATACTATAAAAAAGGCAATGAAGAAATTACTGTTAATGATATGCCATTTGAAAAATATTTCACAGAAAAAAATTACCGACAAATAATTCTAAGCCCTATTAAACTAACAGGCCAAAAAGATTTTGAAATCACTGCTAGAATTCTAAGTGGAGGAAAAAAAGCCCAGGCCGAAGCTATGAAACTCGCTATTGCCCGAGCCATAGTAACAATTGATGAAACTCAAAGAAAAGTATTAAAAAAAGGAAAATTCTTAACCCGCGATTCAAGAAGAAAAGAAAGAAAGAAGCCGGGTTTAAAAAGAGCCAGACGCGCACCTCAATGGTCCAAACGTTAATGGTTTATGTCCGTTGCTAAAAATACAACTTATTTAACATTTGCATCAATATTGCAAAAAATAATCTCATTTGGTTATTACATTTTTATCGCCCGCACCTTGGGCGATATTAGTTTAGGAAAATATGTTTATGCCCTGTCATTTTCTTCTATTTTTGTTATATTCATGGACTTTGGCCTGGGCCCCATACTTACCAGGGAAGGCGCCAGAAATAAAGATAATATTAAAAAATATCTTGAATATACTTTAGGCTTAAAATCAATTCTTATTATTGTTTCAGCCGCTGCCTTAATTGTAGCTATTAATCTTTTAGGAAGCTTGAAAAATTTTGAGACTTACGATATTTACCTGGTATATGCAGCTTGTTTGATAATTATCTTAGATACTCTTACATTTACTTTTTATTCTGTTTACCGCGCCTTACAAAAAATGAAATACGAGGCTATTGGCATTTTATGCTATCAAATAGTTATTGCTTTGGCTGGATATCTTATTTTATCGTCTGGACACAGGTCAATGGGTGCTTTAGCGGCTTTACTTACTGGTAGTGCAGTCAACTTTTTATATTCGTCATATCTTGTTTTCTTAAAAGGAAAAATCAGACCAAAAATTAGATTCAACTGGAAAAAATTCAAAACTTTATTAAAAATATCTGCACCCTTTGCTTTAGCGGGAATTTTCTTTAAATTAAATGGATCAATTGACTCAGTTATGCTGAAATCTATTGCTGGCGACAGATTTGTTGGCTGGTATAGTGTGGCCTTTAAAATGACCACCGCCCTTACTGTGCTACCTGGTGCTTTTGCCACCAGCTTTTTTCCAGCCATGAGTTATTATTTTGAACACGATAAAGAAAAATTAAAATATATTTTTGAAAAAGCTTTTGCTTATCTTACCATTCTAAGCCTGCCCATTGCTACTGGTACTATCATGATAGCTAATGACTTAATAATAAAAATCTATACTGAGGCTTTTGAAGCCTCCATTTTTGCTTTACAAATATTTATGCTTGGCCTGTTTTTTATATTTGTAAATTATCCCATTGGAAATCTATTAAACGCTGCCAACCGCCAAACCCTAAATACTATAAACATGGGAATTGCTTTATTATTAAACATTGGCCTAAATATAATTTTAATACCCAAATATACATACATCGGAGCAGCATTTGCCGCTCTTTGTAGTTCAGTATTCTTAGTAATACTGGGCCTACCCTGGGTATATAAAATCATTAAATTTAATATTAAAAATTTACTGTTAAAATTTCTTCAAGCTATTTTTTCCAGTTTAGCCATGATTACAGTTATTTATTATTTACAAGATTCCATTAGTTTAATTTATTTAATTATTTCAGCAACAGTTACTTATAGTTTATGTATCTTTTTAGTAAAAGGAGTAAGTTTTGGTGAAATAAAAGAATTATCAAAATCAGTTCTAAAAAAATGAAAAAAACCCTTCTTGTCACATTAGATTACCCGCCATCAATTGGCGGCGTAGCCAATTACTATAAAAACATGGTTGATAATTTAAATCCAGAAAAAATTGTCATATTAACCAATCAAGAAAATAAACTCTTAACCAGGCTTCCAATCTGGCCCAAGTGGCTTCCTAGCTTTATTAATATTTATAAAACTGCAAAAAATGAAAATATCGAAATGATTTTAGTCGGCCAAATCCTTCCGCTTGGCACAGTAGTTTGGCTTTTATCTAAAATACTGAAAACTCCATATATTATAATGACTCATGCCATGGATGTAACATACCCTTTAAAATATCCCCAAAAAAAATGGTTAATTAAAAAAATTCTAAACAAAGCTTTTCGTGTAACTACAGTTAGCAGATTTACAGAAAAACAACTAAAAAATTTAATGACTGGTCGCAATCTAGCAAAAATAGAAACTATTTATCCGTGTCCGAACTTAAATATATCTGATCTAAATGAACATAAATACCAGGAATTAAAAGACAAATTTAAATCTAATAATGAAAAAATTATCTTATCAGTTGGCCGCATAGTCAAAAGAAAAGGTTTTGATACCATGATTGATGTAGTAACTCAGTTAGATAAAGAATATAAAAATTTCAAATATTTAATAATTGGAGAAGGGGAATATAAAAAAGAATTACTAGCAAAAACAAACCATCATATAAAATTTATAAACAATGTTCCAGATAATGAATTAAGTGCTTATTATAAATT
>JBDRII010000046.1:0-3755 GCA_043816085.1 Patescibacteria group bacterium
TTTGGTTGGGGAGAGCTTTTATATAATGTTGGCTCATCAATTGAATTAAATGATGTAATAGGCGCTTCATCTGCAGTTAATGTAGAAAATTCTAGATATATATTTGTTTGTTATAATAGCGATCATTTATTCGGCTGCACCGGATTAAATAAGAAAAAATACTGCATCCTAAACAAACAATATTCTCAAGCAGATTATAAAAAAATAACTATTCGAATAATTGAACACATGAAAAAAACTGGAGAATGGGGCGAATTTATGCCCATCTTAATGTCACCATTTTGTTATAATGAAACAGTGGCTCATGAGTATTTTCCATTAACAAAAAAAGAGTGTGATCAAAAAAAATATGGTTGGCATGAAGAAGATATTAATAAAAATAACAAAGAGATTAAAGGAATGAAAAAATGCATTTCTTGTGATCATGGCTTTAAAATTATTCCTCAAGAAAAAGAATATTATGAGAAATTAAATTTACCTGATCCCCTTAAATGCCCCAAATGTCGCCATATTGAAAGATTAACTAAAAGAAATCCTAGAAAATTATGGGATCGAAATTGTGCTAAATGTGGCACTAATATTAATACTGTTTTTTCACCAAGTTCACTTGAAATCCCATATTGTGAAGATTGTTATAAAAAAGAAATATATTAAATATGCCAACCTGTAAAAACTGTCAAAAACAATTTAAAATAGAAAAAGAGGATGAGGATTTTTATTCTACAATAAAAATTCCAAATCCAGATTATTGTCCCCAGTGTCGAATGCAGCTTAGATTAGCTCACGTTAATTTAATTAATCTTTATCCTACTAAATGTGACTTAACTAATAATCCTATTATCACAAGTTATCCTAAGGGAGTTCCTTTTCCAATTTACAATATTAAAGATTGGCATTCTGATAAATGGCAACCATTAGAATATGATCAAAAATATGATTTTAATCGTCCTTTTTTTGATCAATATCAAGATTTGCTAAATAAAATTCCTCACCCAGCGATTCATACAATTTATACCAGTCTTCAAAATAGTGAATATATTAATGCTGCTACATATTTAAAGAATTGTTATCTTATTTTTGATTCAGATTACGATGAAGATTGTTATTATGGATATTCATTACAAAAAGATAAAGATGTCATGGATGCTATGCGAGTTCGAGATTCAGAGCTTAGTTATGAATGTATTGATTGTGTAAATATTTATAATTGTCGATATTTGCAGGATTCCAGAAATTGTAATGATTGTTATTTTTTATATCAATGCTCTTCATGTCAAAATTGTTTTGGTTGTGTAAATTTACATGCCAAGCAATATTGTTGGTTCAATAAACAATTAAGCCAGGAAGATTATAATCAAAAATTAATAGAAATTAATTTGGGCTCAAGAAAACAAATTGATGATTGGTCTAAAAAATTTGAAGATTATAAAAAAGATTTTCCAAAAATTGCTTTTCATGGTTATAAAAATGAAAATATTACAGGAGATTATTTATATAATTGTAAAAACGCCAAAGACTGCTTTGATTCCTATGGATTAGAAAATTGTCGATATATATTAGCTGCTTTCCTACCTTTGAAAGATTCTTATGATTGTTTCGAATGTGGAGAAGATGCATCTTTGCTTTATCAATTAACTAATAGTGGTTTTAAATTATTTAATTGTAAAAATTCAGCTTTTATTTTTGGTTCAGAAAATATTGAATATAGTCAGCATATACATTCTGGAGGTAAGGATTTATTTGGATGTTTTGGACTAAGAAAACAATCTAATTGTATATTGAATAAAAAGTACACAAAACAAAAATATGAAGAAATTAAAGGGAAAATTATGGATCAAATGAAACAAACAGGAGAATATGGAAGATTTTTTCCTCCTGAATTGTCACCTTATGGTTATAATATTTCTTTAGCTGGATTATACTTACCAAGCAATAAAGAAAGCGTTATTGCCAAGGGATTTAAATGGCAAGATGAAGCTAGTGAATTTCAATCATCAACATATGAAGTTCCTGAAAATATCAAAGATGTTAAAGACGATATATTAGATGATATTTTAGCAGACGAAAACACTGGCAGAAATTATAAAATCATTAAACAAGAATTAGAATTTTATCGTCTTCATAATATCCCTGTCCCTAAAAAATGTTTTACTGAAAGACATAAAGACCGCCTAGCTAAACGTCCTACTCGAAATATTTATCAAATAAAATGTGCTAAATGCAATAAGGAAACAAAAACAACTCATAATCCTGAACATGTTAATAATATATATTGTCAAAATTGCTTTAAAACAGAAGTTTATTAATAAAAAAATATGCCAATTTGCAGTCATTGTAAAAAACAATTCAAAATTCTAGAAGAAGATAAAGAATTTTTGGATAGATTTGAAGTGCCCGAACCTGTGGATTGTCCAGAATGCAGATTAATGAATCGGTTAACTTCCAGAAATGCAAAAAATTTATACAAGAGGAAGTGTGATTTTTCTGGTAAAGAAATTTTATCGCAGTATCATGCCAGTCATCCTTTTCCAGTTTATGAAACCGACATCTGGTTTGGGGATAAATGGGATGCTTTAGATTACGGCCAAGACTTTGATTTTAGTAGACCTTTTTTTAATCAAATTCGTGAATTAGAGGATAAAGTTCCTCATATGTCTCGTTTTATTATTAGCGGAACCCTGGATAACAGTGAATATACAAATTGCACTGGTTATTTAAAAAATTGTTATCTTATTGGCGAATCTGATTATGATGAAGAATGCTATTACGGCAATCGAATATATCATTCCAAAAATGTCCTAGACAGTTCAGTAATTTATAAATCCGAATTATTATATGAGTGTCTAGATTGCTATTCCTGTTTTAATTTATTTTTTAGCAGTAATTGCCGTGGATGTCACGATAGTTATTTTTTATATGATTGTAAATCATGCAAAAATTGTCTGGGATGTATTAATCAGAGGTATGGGGAATATATGATTTTAAATAAAAAATATTCTAAACAAGATTACGAGAGCAAAGCAAAGGAATTAAAATTAAACACAAAACAAGGAATAGAAAAATTTGGAAAACAGGTAGATAAATTTTTTAAGACCCAGCCTCATAAACATTTACAAGTAGAAAGAAA
This sequence comes from Patescibacteria group bacterium, assembly GCA_043816085.1. Classification (GTDB taxonomy): domain Bacteria; phylum Patescibacteriota; class Patescibacteriia; order UBA9570; family JAHJKD01; genus JBDRII01. The sequence continues at coordinate 3,128 of JBDRII010000046.1, forward strand.
TGAAAATTGTATAGGAGACAATTTGTATGATTCAAAAAATGCTTACATGTGCTTTGACAGCGAAGATTTAGAAAATTGCCGATATTGTGCCAAGCTTTTTAAAGAAGTAAAAAATTGCATGGATTATAATTCTTGGGGTGATAAAGCTGAATTAATATATTTTTCTACCTCCTGCGGAAATAGTATTTATAATTTAAAGTTTTGCGATCACTGCATGACTAATAGTGCTGATCTAGAATATTGCATTATGTGCAATGCCACTAAAAACTGTTTTGGCTGCGTGGGCCTTAATAAAAAAGAATTTTGTATATTTAATAAACAATACAGCGAAGAAGATTATAATAAATTAAAACAAAAAATTATTAATTACATGAAAGAAAACGGCGACTATGGGCAGTTTTTTCCTAGAAAAAATTCTAATTATGGCTATAATGAAACTATTGCAATGGACTATTTCCCTCTAGAAAAAGAAGCTGCATTAAAACACGGATTTAAATGGCATGATGAAAACCTTAATCAGGAAGGCGAGAATCGCGATTCTCGCCTTCAACAAAATATAATGAAATGTGATACATGTAATAAAAATTTTAATATTATTAAACAAGAAAAAGATTTTTATAAAAAACAA
>JBDRII010000047.1:0-3075 GCA_043816085.1 Patescibacteria group bacterium
TCTTTCATCTGTAATTACTATGGCAATTTTCTACCCCACTGTTATTATGGCTTCACCGTTTATTAACTCTATTTTTGAAGGATACAACTTTGATATCTTATATTATTTCAATCAATATGTTTTACATATCTTTTTCCTAGAGCTTGCTATTGCACTTTTTCTAACAACGATTTCCTCAATGATTGCCATAACCAAATATTTAAAAGTTTAATAAATTTTATTCATGTTATGCTGGGGAGGAGGGATTCGAACCCCCGAATACATGGATCAAAACCATGTGCCTTACCACTTGGCCACTCCCCATTCTACGACACTCTAACTTATCTGCTTTATAAGATATTACGTATAATATAGTTGAAAAAATAACTTGTCAATAGAAGTATTGAAAAAAAATTATTTTAAGTAAAAATAATATATTTATATATAGCTATTGTAAAATTCTAATTATATTATATAATGATTCAAACAAAATTATTAAAATTAATATTAATTAATAATATGAATTATAAACTTTGTTATAAAATTACCAAAGTTAAACCGTCATCAACTTTAATTCTAGACAAACAAGCCAAAGACATGATCCGAGCTGGAAAAGCGGTTATTAATCTTACTGCAGGTGAATTAGATTTTCCAGTTCCCATAGAAATTCGAAAAAAAGTGGCTGGCGCTGCTAAAAAGGGATTTAATTTATACACCCCAGCAGCAGGTCTTTTAAATCTAAAAAAAGAAATAATACTAAAATTAAAAAGAGATAATAATTTGACCTATGGCCTTGACCAAATTATTGCTACCAACGGAGCTAAGCAATCTCTATATACTATTTTTCAAGTATTGTTAAATGAAGGTGACGAAGTTATTGTACCCGTTCCATATTGGGTTTCTTATGTTGAACAAATTAAACTTGCTGGCGGAAAACCAGTACTAGCAAATTGTGACAAAGATTTTAATTTAGATGTAAAAGCAATTGCCGAAAAAATTACCAAAAAAACCAAAGCTATTATTATTAATTCTCCAAATAATCCTACAGGAAAAGTTTATTCTGAAAAAACTCTAAAAGCTTTAGCCAAGACAGTTAAATCAAAAAATATTTATGTAATTTCTGATGAAATCTATGAAAAAATGATTTATGAAAAAAAACATATTTCTATTGCCAAGTTTTTAAAAAATCAAACTCTTATTGTAAATGGATTTTCCAAGTCTCATGCCATTACCGGTTGGCGAATAGGGTATACTGCAGGACCCCAAGATATAATTTCCGCCATGACCAACCTTCAATCCCATGCCTCTGGCAATGTTTCAAATTTATCTCAAATTGCTGGAATCATTGCCTTAAAAACTAAAAATCGAGCGCCTGGAATATTTTTAGAGCAACTAAAAAAGAGGCGGGAAATATTAATTAATTATTTTTCCAAAATAAAAGGAGCAAAAATCGCCGAGCCAGAAGGTGCATTTTATATATTTTTCAAAATACCAAAATTAACTAATAACTCAGATAAATTTTGCCAAAACCTATTAAAACATGGTAAGGTGGCTATGGTTCCAGGACATTGTTTTGGCAAAGAAGGCTATGTACGGCTTTCTTATGCAAACTCAACAAAAAACATTATAAGGGCACTAAAACGAATAGATAAATTTATAAATAAATAATTTATTATGCGGATTCAAATTGTTGGATTAGAAAAAAAAGAACTGGCTTCATATATCCGAAAAAATCATCCAAAATTAAAAATTACTAATAATCCTGAAGTTATTCTTTGTTATGGTGGAGACGGCACATTATTATATGCTGAAAGACATTTTCCTAAAAAAATTAAAGTAATGATTAGAAAAAGTCAGATTTGCAGTAAATGTTTAAATGAAACTCGGGAAAATATATTACAAGAATTAGAAAAGAAAAATTTTAAAATTATTCAGCAACACCTTCTAGAAGCAGCTGTTAAAAAAAATAAAGTTTATGGTTTAAATGATATTCTAATTGCCCATGAAAAAATTAACACTGCGCTTAGATTTAAAATAAGTTTAGATGGCATTCAATACGGACATGAAATATTAGGAGATGGTGTACTAATTTCCACACCCTTTGGATCCACTGGATATTACCAAAGCATAACTAGATCAAATTTTCAAAGAGGAATTGGCATTGCTTTTAATAACACAGTAAATTTTATTGGTCATTTAGTAATAAAAGAAAAAACAATTATTAAAATTGAAATTACCAGGGGTCCTGGATTAGTTTTTCCTGATAATGCTAAAAAATCTATTAAAGTCGAAACCGGTGATATTATTAAAATTTCCCGATCTACTAAATTTGCTAATTTGGCCAATTTTAAAGGCAAGAATAGAAAATATAATATTGGCATGAGCCAAAATAGAGTTCCCTTGGGATTATGTCAAATTTGCGCCAAGGGATATACTGAATATGTCTAAAACTATTTATCTAGTTACTTCAAATTCTTCAAAATATTTTGAAATAAAAAAAACCCTTAGTAAATATAATATATCCTTAAAAAGGACTAATTTCGATATTCCAGAAATTAAATCTGAACTTTTAGAAGAAGTAATAACCGACAAAACAATAAAAGCATTTAATAAAATTAAAAAACCAGTCATCACTGATGATACTGGTATTTTTTTTACTGATTACAATAATTTTCCTGGAACACATTCTAGATTTGTTTATATGGGCTTGGGATTTAAAGGAATGTTTAAATTAATTAAAAATAATAACAAAGCTTATTTTAAAACATATGTAGGTTATATGGATAAAAATCTTAAACAACCAAAACTATTTAGTGGGGTATGCAAAGGTCATTTAATCACTAAATTAAAGGGTAATATTCGGCCAAAAATGCCTTATGACGCTATTTTTATTCCAGATGGGTCTTCCAGGACGTTCTCTGAAATGGGTGTTGAAAACAAGCAAAAATACGACCATAGATCTAGAGCTATTAAGAAGTTTGCAGATTGGTATAATACAAAATAAATTTTTTTACGGTAGCCCGAGTCCCCGGACGAGGGCATAACAATTATGAATAACTACAAAATCCTAATTCATTATGGAGAAATTGCTCTAAA
>JBDRII010000048.1:0-12872 GCA_043816085.1 Patescibacteria group bacterium
GTTCAACATCTTCACTCATTCCAATATAAATCCTATTATCTACTAAACTTTGTATACCATATACTTTATACATAGTTAAATTGGTAATAGGCGATTGCTCCCTGCCTGCCGGCAGGCAGGTGACCACTGAGCTACCGCGGACCGCGAGCGCTTTGCCTTCGGCAAACCGCACGGGCAAGCTAATTTATAATTAACAAATGAGCTTGCCAGTGCAGTTTCGAACATAGTGAGAAAATGCCTCTGGCTACCCCGGATCATTTAAAATATTCTACACTAAAATTATAAATTGTCAATTAGTAATCTCGTAATTTCCGCATACCTACATGCCCCTGAATTTTTTCCAAAGCCTTAGCTTCAATCTGTCTAATACGTTCCCGAGTAACACCAAATTCCTGGCCCACTTCTTCTAAAGTATGGGAAACGCCGTCTCGTAAACCAAATCTCATCTCCAAAATCTTTTGTTCTCGCGGTGGAAGCTCCCGCACAATATCCAGCACATGATCTTTTAATAGCTGAAGCGATGCAGCCCTGTCTGGCGTTACTGTTTTTACATCTTCAATAAAATCACCCAAAGTAGAATCTTCAGACTCATCATCACCTACTGAAGTTTCCAGCGAAACTGTTTCTTGGTTAATTTTAATAATATGTAAAACCTTGTCCAATTCTTCGCTCATTTCAGCGGCAATCTCTTCTGGCATTGGTTCTCTACCTAAAACCTGAATAAGCTGTCTTTCAATTTGCTGAAACTTATTAATAGTCTCCACCATATGAACTGGAATACGAATAGTTCTAGACTGGTCAGCTAGCGACCGGGTAATAGCTTGGCGAATCCACCAAGTAGCATAGGTAGAAAACTTATAACCTTTTCTATAATCAAATTTTTCCACTGCCCGAAACAAACCTACGTTTCCCTCTTGAATAAGATCAAGAAGTGACAGAGAACGGCCAGTAAACTTTTTTGCAATAGAAACTACCAATCTTAGATTAGCTTCAATTAATTGTTGCTTAGCAGCTTGCTCATTTTTCTCATTCAATTTTGCCAACCGAATTTCTTCTTCCGCTGAAAGTAAAGGCACCTTTCCAATTTCCCGTAAATACATTTGAATAGAATCACCAGAAATATCGCTTAGATCAATAGATGGCCGAACTAATTGTTTAGATGCAGTCGCCCCAGGCCCGGTTCCAGTTGCACCAATATCCAAAATTCCAGAATCAGTTTCTATAATCTGCATGCCCATTTCCTCAACCCGAGCCAACCAAGCCTCAAAGTCAGGCAAATAATCTTCCAAATTTGGAAAACTATGAAGAATTTCTGTTTCCGTAATAAAATTCCGAGAACTTCCCTTTCTAATTAAAATTTTTCCAGCTTGTTCTGGATATTTTTCTCTTATATATCGTTCTTTCCGAATTTTTCTAGCTACTTTCTTCTTAACAACCTTTTTTTTTGCACTTGTCTTTTTTTTTGTAGCTACGTTATTTTTTCGCGTCTTCGGACTCTTTTTTTGCGTTTTTTTGATTTTTTTGCGCGTCTTCGTGATTGCCATTATTTTTAAGATATATTCGTTAATTTTTGAGTAAGCAAATTAAATTCATTGGACAGCTTTTCTACTTCTGCATCATTACTGTCTTTTTCCAGCTGTACTATGCTATTTTGTATTTGTTGCAGCCGATTTCGTATATAATTTTCCTCTAAATCCTTGATATCCGCCATTACCTCCTTTTGCAAGTCTTTTTCCGAAACATCAGAAAACTCTCCCTCAGCTAAAAGGGTTAAAATAGATATTCTTTTCTCTAATTCTGGATTAGATTTGACAAACTCTTCTTTTATAAATTGATTATTCTCATTATAGTAATTTATCATTTTTTTGTAAAGCTCTTTAATGTCACCCCCCTGAATAAACTCGGGATCCAAGTAATCAGCAAAATACTTAAAATCATCGCTTTTCATGCAAATCAACGCCACAATCCGCTCTGATAACTTCTCAAATCTACTACTAACTCTTTCATCTTTCGCGTCTTCGTCTTCTTCTTTTTTGTTTTTTTCTATCTTTCGCGTCTTCGTGATCTTTTTTCGCAATATTTCCTCACTTACATTAATTAATTCTGATAATTTTTGTAAATAATGAGTCTGTTCAATTGATTCTCCGATTTTAGATATTATTGGCAGTAAAGCGCTAGCTGCTTTTTTCTTGTCATCAACTTTACTTAAATCTAAATTTTTCAAAGTAGTAGAAAAATAATAATCCATTATACTCTGAGAATCTTTAATAGCTTGTTTAAATAAAGCTGGATCTTTTTTAATAAGTTCGTCCGGGTCTTTTACGTCTTCTGGCAGCGTTAATATTTTTATATTCATTTCTTTTTGCATGGCTAAATCAATACCTCTTTTAGCAGCCTCGGCCCCAGCCGCATCCATATCAAAAGCAATAATTAAATTTGATGAATATCTTTTTAATAAATCAACTTGAAATTCTGTTAAAGCTGTGCCTGAAGTTGCTACCACATTATTAAAACCAGATTGATGAGTAGACACCACATCCATATTCCCCTCTACTATTATAGTAGCCCCCAGCTTTTTAATATTTTGTTTAGCTTTATCCAAGCCATAAATTACTCTGGATTTATCATAAACATCTGTACTAGGCGTGTTTATATATTTTCCAGTTTTGTCAGCCTCATCTTCCTTTAATTTCCTAGCAGTAAAACCAACTACATTTGCATGCACATCACAAATTGGAAAAATTAATCTTCCCCTAAACCGGTCATAATAGCCTGCTCGTTTCTCGCTTTTAATAGTTAGCCCTGCTTGAAAAATTTCTTCTTCACTATAATCTTTGCTCTGTAAATAATTATTAAGCTTCTCCCAATCATCAAAAGCATATCCTATTTTAAATTCATATCTAGCATCTTCACTTACACCCCTCTCATCTAAATAATCTCTGGCAATTTCACCCTCATCAGATTCCAGTAACGCCTTTTCAAAAAACTCAGTAGCCTCTTTTATAATATCCAACATCTTAGTTTTTTTGTTTTCCAGCTCCGGATTTCTTCGCTCCAAAGTTACATTAGCTTTTTTAGCCAAAATCCGAAGAGCCTCCACAAATTCCACGCCTTCAATTTCCTGAATAAAAGAAAACATGTCGCCACCTTTATCACAATTTCCAACAGTAAAATTTTTAGTGACATAAGAGTGATCTCCAGATACAGTTAAATTATATACTTTACCTTTATACTTTTTCTTTATTATTTTAGTAATTGGTAACACCCAATATTTTACACCTTTATAATTAAGGAAATCACAAAAATGCATTTTATTATTTTCCCGCCAGGATATATTAAAAGCCTTTTTATGTTGGACTCCTTTTTTATCTATACTTTCTTGTCTGGCATTAAAGCTAGGAAACTCTTTAAGTCTTAATAAAATTTCCCTAATTTGATAAGCCAATTCTGAAGAAATTGTACAAATATTTTTCCTCCCTGGATTACTTTTTTGTCTTTTCTTTTTATCAATATATCCATCCCCTTTTAGAATTGCTTCGATTAATATTTTTTGCTTCTTCAAAGGTAGATATTTAAAAATGTATGGGATGCGTTTATTAGCCGCTCCCCTTCCACAAAGATTTTCAAAAATATTAGCTAATTCAGAATGACAGCAAGTTATCTCTAAACCATTTTTTTCATCAGAACGATAGTGAATACTAGCATCTAATCCGAATATCCTATTAATTAATCTGACAATTTCTTTTGCAAATTTTTCTTCATGATTACCCAAACTGAATCGAATATATGCACGATGATTACTGCCCTCAGCTATCCAATAGCCAATCAATTTTAAAAAATTTTCGTCAACTTGAATATTTAAAGGAACCCTCTTTATTTTAGGTCCATAATTACTTGATTTCCGATTCAAATATTCCTTTAAATTTACTTTCTTAATATCTTTAACAGTCTGATTAATAGGATAAAGTAAAAAATCATTTTTAGTTAATTCTGAAGCAACTATTTTTTTTACCTTATAATTTTTATGGTATTTTGTAGGACAATTTTGTTTGCAATTCTTTTGACAAATTCTTGTCTCTCTAGACTTTTGTTTACAATTTCGGGTTCTCAAAGCAAACACTTCATGATCTTCTGTTAAATTAATGGTTTCATTATTTTTTCTTGTTCTAATTTCTAAAATATTCCCCTGAAAATCTCTAATTAATTCCCGCAGCACCTTTTTATATACTCCTTTATGAGTCAGTACTTTTTCTCCTTTTTCAATTTTTTCTATATCTTTTAGACCATTTTCCGTAATAATCTTCTCTCCCGGGGGAAAACATCCAAAACAATGATATATCTGTTTTTCCTGGCTCACCATAAACGAAGGCGTCTTTTCATTATGAAAAGGACACGAGGCTTTATAGTTTCCACCTAGTTTTTTCATGCTTAGATATTCAGAAATAACATCAACAATATCTAAACGTTGTTTGATCTCATCAACCCCGGAATTAAGCATTATTTTGATCTTTTAATCATAAATTCTATTGACTCGGAAGTATTAATATATTTGATGTTTATTTTTGGATGTTTATTTTGCCATACTCTAAAAACCTCGTCAACAAAGCCCTGACCAACTGTCTCAACTTTTTTAAAATCTAATATAATATTCTTAAATTTTTCTAAACCAATTAACAGTCTTCGAGCCTGTGAGCGTGATATAAAATCCACATTTATTTCATATAATTTAATATAATTTTTAGATGTATCAAAATTATAATTGTGAGTATTCTTTTTAAATACTTCTATTATTTTAATTTTAGAATCAAAATATATTGAAAAAGAAACAAAAGTACCCTTTCTTCTGTCATCTGAAATTTTATAATCAAAATCATTTTCATGAGCGATGAACCGAACTATAGTTTTCTCACTTTCAATTTCAAATTTATCAGCCACTTTTGTAGAAAAATAAATTCCCTCTCCACTATGAGCTGTTGGTTTAGTAGTTGTCTTTCCTTTTTGTAAATCCTGAACAGCTTCTAAATCATCTTTTAATTTTCTTTGATTTTTAATATTAATAAAAATCCCAATACCCTTATCTATTATTTGGCAAGTTATTCTTTTCTCATTTCGAAGCACTCTTACCTCAATTTCTTTTGATAATGAATGTTCTATAGCATTGTTCAATATTTCAGTAAATACATAATTAAATTTATTTATAGCTTCTTTATTTAAGTTATCTAATATTTTAGTGCTTTTTTCTATCTCTTCAAAAATAACATTTTCTTCTAATTTTTTATTATTAAAAACTTTATGATAAAAACAATCATTTTTCACATTCAATTCTAAATCCTGTTTTTTTAACAATATCCACCTCGCATCCTTTGTGCTACCAGCTTTTGCAATTATCTCTTTCTCTCTTAAATCTTTAATAACTTTAGAAATATATTGCTTACTCACATCTAATCTTTTAGCCAAATCCGTCAAACTAGCATCAGGCTTTTTTTGTAAAATTGATATTATCTTATTTTGTATATTTTTCATAAAAATTAATTAATAATGGTATTAATAATTGTAAACCATATATTATTTTTTGTCAACCTTTTGTCAACTAAATCATTTTATTTGAATATCTAAACTTTTTGTATTATAATAACGTATAGTATTTTTAATAAAATGCAAATTATATGATAAAAGTAGTAGGTCACAGAGGCGCCGCAGCTTATGAACCAGAAAACACCATATCCTCGTTTAAAAAGGCCATAAATATTGGTGTAGATGAAATTGAATTTGATATTCAGCTAACAAAGGACAAAGTTCCTATAGTTTTTCATGATGATTTTGTTGACCGAATAACTAATAAAAGAGGGTGTGTAGCAGACATGACTTTAGCAAAAATAAAAAAAATAAATGTAGAAAAAAAAGAAAAAATCCCAACTTTAGAGAAAATTTTAAAATTCTTAAAAAACTTTGACCAAAATCTACAAATTGAATTAAAAGGACCAAACACAGAAAAATCAGCCTTAAAACTTATAAAACAATTGGGCATGCTAGACAAAGTCACTTTTTCTAGTTTTTGGCATGAGCGAGTTAAAACTATAAAAGATCTAGAGCCAAAAGCCAAGACTGGAATAATAGTATCAGACCGGCCACTTAACCCAGTAAAAATGTTAAAAGAAGTAAAAGCTGATAACCTTCATATCCGCAAATCCTATATAACTAAAGATCTAGTAAAATTATTGCATCAAAATAATAAAAAAGTATTTGCCTGGAATGCTGACAGTGAAAAAGAAATTGAAGAATTAGCTAAGTGTGATGTAGATTTTATTGGCTCAAACAAACCGGATATAGCTATAAAAATTTTGAAGAAGCTCAACAAACGGTAGTGGGCTCGACCGCCGAGGGCATATTTTATTTGAAATCCAAATTATAAATAACATCTTTTCGTTCCACTACAATTTTCCAATTTCGATTTCTGGCAATTTTATATAAATTCTTATTAGGATTAAAACATATTGGATCATCTACCAATTCTAAAAAGCCAACATCTGCTTCAGTATCCCCCAAACCCATTGAGCCTTTTAAATTAAAATTATTATTTTCTATAAAATCTTTAATATATTTCTTTTTATTAAGCGCTGGAATTTCTAATATCTTTTTGGTATATTTCTTATTTTTTATTTCTCTTCTAGTAGCAAAAATATAATCAAATTTATAATATTTATTAAAAGCTTCTACAATTTCCACAGGCGATCCGGAAATTGCCACCATAATATATTTTTTTCTTAATTGTTTAATTAAATCCCGAGTATAAACATAAACTCGATCTTTTTGCTCTTCTACTACTTTTTTGGCAATCCTTTTAATGTCTCTTTGATTTTTGTTAAACACATATTTTGAATACACTTTTACAACATCTTCTATATAATCTTCATAGCTCCCCTTCCTGTCAATCCATTTATAAAAACTTTTATCTAACTCTTTTTTTATAACTATCGGAAAAATCCCTTCTTTCATCAGCATCCAATTTAGCTCAATCAAAAGACTAGAACGAAATATCGTTCCATCAATGTCAAATATTGCTAATCTTTTTTTATTCATAATTATAAAGCCTCTCCCCCTGCCGCGCCCGCAACGCTTCGCGTAGCGAGGCGGGCGGTTCCCCCTCTCCACTGCGTGGAGATGGGGAACCGTAAAAGTAAAGTTATCTTATTAATTCTAATGCTCCATATATTCCCGACAAATCTTTATATTTAGATTTTATTATTTTTGGCATACAAAGATCATCTTTTATTATTTTTGCTAATTCTATTTTTATTTTAGAAATAACAAATTTATTCATAAGTCCTCCTCCTAATATTATCACATCTGGATGAGTATTAACAATAACCTTATTTAATCCTTGTGCCAGCAGCTTAGTTTGCTTGTCCCAAATCTTTTTGTCTTTTATGTCTTCTGGCCTTTTTTTATAAATCTCTTTCATGCCCCTGCCTGAAACTAAATCCTCAAAAGTTTTTTTATTTTTTTTGTCTATTATGATTTGGCCAGGTTCTCCAAAATTACCCCCAATTCCAGTGCTAATAGTTAAATATATTGCTTTTTTATTTTTAAAAAATTTAGTCTCTACTAAACCTGCCAAATCAGCATCGTTTTTTATAATGACTTGTTTACAAATTTTCTGTAATTCTTTTTTTAATTTTTTTTTATCCCATTTAGGAAGATTTGGATAGGGTCCTGCTAATCCTCCGATTATTTTTTGGACAGAACAATGTTCTGTCCTTACAATATTTTCTATATAATTTTTTATTAAATTAACACCTTTAGAAAAATCTTGGGAAGTATCAAAAATCTGTAGAGACGTAAAATTTTTCGTCTCTACAGATTTACAAATAGCTAATCTAGTTTTTGTAGCTCCAATATCAAATAATAAATACATATTATTACATTTGAACAACTTTCTTATTACTAAACTTCCCTTTTAGCCAGTCTCCTTTAAATTTCTTCCTAGCTCTTACTTTAACTTTATACTTCTTTCCTGGCTTTAAATTTTTTATAGTCTTCTTAACGTATTTCTTTTTCGCGTTTTTAACAAATTTGCTTTTCTTTTTAAATTTTATTAACCTAATCTTCTTGCCTTTGCTGTTCATCAGCTTCACTACATACTTCTTTATCCGTTTATATTTCTTAAACCTAATTTTCGCCCATTTTTTTCCAGTATCTATTACTTTTAATTTTTTAACTTTTTTAGGTTTAGTGCTAAATAAAAAATCTGAAGTTTCATTTGAATAATATGTGTCATGACCAGTCTCATATTTTGCTTTTACTTTACCATAATACTTTTTGGCTTGTTTCAAACCAGTTAGTTCTAAGCTAGTGCTAGAAGACGCATTAATATCTAAATCTGTATTATCAGTTTTCGGCCAATTAGTAACAACATACTCCGTCACTGGGTAATCAGCAGATAGACCATCCCAAGACAAAGTAGACTTTTTAACTTTTGGCGTATTAGATAAGCCAATTAGTATAGGCAGCACTGGCCTTTCATCAGCACCAATATCAAAAACCCCTCCATATGGACGCGTTTCTGAATCATAATCATCTGAAATCCAATCAGATACATCTAAGCCTGCATCAACTGCTGGGGAAGCATCCGTTATATGGAAATCTTCACTTCCACTTGTAGTATTAAAAAATAATGGATCACCTTCGCTTGAATGCACATCATGACCCAGTGCTTGCCAATCCGCAAATAAAGTATATGTATTCATGGTGGTGGAAGCTGCTATAAATTCTATTCCAGTAGCAGCATTATTGTAATATAAATTGTAATCAAAAACTACTGGATATTCGGCGATATGAAATACACCTACAACTTGATTATTAGAAAAAATATTATTTTTTACAATAATTCCTGTTCCATACCCTTCGCAGGCAAAGCCAAAACGATTATTATGTGAAACGTTATTTATTATCGCTACATTAGTTGTTATAGAGCCCCCATAAATACCGACTGCGCTGGTATTGTCATATACATAATTATTTGCAATTAAATTATTGGTTGATGTAAGCAATATCATAATTGCCCTACTAGTATTGTTATAAACTGTATTTTTAGTGATGGTTATATTCTCTCCAGAATAAATATTAATTGCTCCCCAATTATCAAAAAGCGTATTTCCTGTGACTGTAATAAATTTTACAGATGCTCCTGATCCAATAGCATAATTTGCATCTCTAAAAATACAATCCTCAACATTAACATATTGTTGATTTGATTGAATCATAATTCCATAGGAACTTGCTAAATAAGTACTATTATTATGAAACTCAATTCCTGAGATAGTATAATTATTTCCCTGAACATGAAAATTTCCATTAGCTGCAAAACTAGCATCTAATTTTACAGTAGGGCTTTCTTCAGGCCAATTAGTAATCGTAGTATGGTTCTCAAAATCAGTACCTTGCATCGTAGAATCTAAAGTAACAGTAGCTACTGGTGTAAAATCTCCTTTTAAATAAACCGTATCGTCTGAACTAATGTTTGTAGAATTTATCATTGCTAGAGTCTGCCATGGTGCTGCCTCTGTTCCAGCATCACCATCACTCCCATTTTGAGCATCTATATAAAACTCAGCCCCCAAAGCTGGCAAACAAAAACAAAAACCAAGCAGCAAACATGTAAATAATAATTTTTTCATAATTTTTATATAAAATTAATTATGAGCCTTAAATGTATCAATAATATCTTGATTTTCTCTGGCTCTGGCGCAAAGATCTACAGCACAATCCTGGGCATGCATCCAAACAAAAGCATAATCATCATTTTCAGCTAATGCATCTCCCCAAAAATATCTCAAATCATCCCCAACCCATTCATCTTGAGTAAAAGCTACTATTGAAAATAAAGTATACCACTGATGCATCTCATTTGAATATAATTTAAAATTAATATAAACCCCCTGATCTAACCCGCCCTCAGTAGTAAACTTTTTCGCTTTCACTCCTTTCCATGTTTTGGGAAACTTCATACTAAATTTATATTTTTTATGAAAATAATACCGCCAACCTTTTGATTTAAATAATTTTGCCTTTGACCACGGCCCTTTATTTTTACTGCTATCCACCCCTCTTACTTTGACTCGATAATATTTTTTCTTTTTAGGAAGTTTGATCCAAGTTGAAGTTGCAGTTGTCTTTACAGTGTCTACCACTTTCCCATTTTTCTTTCTTTTAACTTTTACTATATAAGAAGCTGCTTTGCTGTCCGCTGTCCAAATAACTTTAGCCGCATTTGATTGAATTTTTTTAACCTTTACTCCAGTGATTTTATTAGGTGCAGCCAGACTAGGCAAAGCCAAACAAAGCCCTATGCAAATTACTAGACTTAAAAATAGTACTTTTTTCATATATTTTACTTAATTTTATTTTTTAATCTAATTCACTAACCTTTATTATATTATACCCTGCATCCTGAATTCTATTAATTATCTCTTCCAGGGCGTCAGCTGTGGTCTGCGATTGAGTGTGTCCCAAAATAATTCCCCCATCTTTTAAATTATAAAGCGCTCCATCTATAACAGATTGCCGATTATTCCGATTTAGCCCAGTATCTCCGGTAGAAGCCGTCCAATGATACCATTCATATCCTAAGGTATAGAGGATATAATCAGTAAAAGCTGAATGTGATCCACCTGGATACCTAAATACTGGTTTTGGATCAACGCCATATTTCTTCATTAAATTTTCCGTTAATATAACTTCATTTCTAATCTGTTCTTCTGTTAAAGTAGTAAACATCGGGTGCATATAACTATGATTGCCAATTTCATGTCCTCCGTCTCTAATAGCCATAAATTCAGTTGGATATTTTTCTACCACATCCCCCAAAATAAAGAATGTCACCTGCAAATCATACTTTTTTAAAGTATTTAAAATTTTATATAAAGAACCGCTTGTGTTATAGCCATCATCAAGGGTCAAGGCCACTCTTGGTCCAATAATTCTTTTTTTAGTGGAATATGGTGCAATTAAAAACATTTTTCTTTTAGCGCTATATTCAGCCTTGATACTACCTTCAAAATCATCATCCATTACTTCATAGTTCCTTAACTGTTTTCCTTTTTTACCAAAAATTTTTACTTCACCGCTATAATCTCCGCCTGGCCCAGTAATAATCCGCCGTTTTTTATTTTGATTAGTCTTGCCAATGGAAATATTTACTCCGCTTTCATGCTCATCAGGATAAGCCTTAAATTCTGATATTACCTTCTGCCCTCCCTTCCTATAAACCTTTACCCAAGCTTGGCCCTCGCTAGCTTGGCCCACTACTATTTCTGCTTTTTTATTTTTAGTTAAATTTCCAGCTGCCACATTTACCCCGCCTCGAAAACCTTCTGCAAATGGAAAAAATGAAATTCCAGTCCACTTGCCTTTTCCTCTAAACACTCTAACTTGCGGTCCGCCGCCAGCTCCTGCTCCAGCAATTATTTCGTCTTTGCCATCATTATCAATATCCCCGCTAGCAATATTGCACCCGCCTTGAAACCCTTCATCAAAAGCTAAAAATTCTGAATGCAACCGAACTTTCTTTTTGGTAAATTTATATACTTTAACCCAAGCAGCCGAATCAGAAGCTTGTGATACTATCAAATCTTTTTTGCCGTCTCCATTTACATCACCCACAGCCAAATTAACTCCTCCCCGAAAACCCTCATCAAAAACAAAAAAAGGAGCCCTTGCCATAGTTCCTTTCCAATTAAATATTTTTATTTGCGGTCCACCACCAGCCTGCGGTGCTGTAATAATTTCAGTCCGGCCATCGCCATCCAAATCTGCTGTCACCACATTTATTCCCACATCCAAATTTTCATCATAAGCAAAAAAATTACGAAAACTGTCACCATTCTTCTTATACATTTTAACAAGTGGTCCATCAAAATCTACTGCCCATCCCGTTATTGGATATAAAAATCCAAAACAACTAATTACAGATAATAAAAATAAAAAAATAATATAATTTCTCATATTATTATCATAACATTTTTTACTTATTATTCCAAAAGAGGCAAGCAGGGTAGGATGTTGTTTTGCATGTGCGTGCCTCTTCATTTCTCTTCCCGGGTATAGAGTGATAATATCAACGCAATTAATAATAGCGCTAAAATGGTTGCGAGACTGGGATCAATAAAGAGTATGCCCATGACATCCCCCTTTCATGTGGTTCCTACCCCACTTTATATATAGTATATAACAAAAAAAGACTTTAGTCTTTCTAGCTGCCATCACACTTTAGTGTGAGGAAATATTACAATAACTAAAAAATTGCCTGTATTTTCAAAAAACAGTATAATACTACTATTATATTTAGATTAACTATTTTTATTATTAACAATAAAACCATGAAAAAATTCATTCTACTTGTACCTCTTATGGCAATTTTAGTTTTCGCCGGTGCCACCTGTACCACTGAAGACACTAAAACCGTAACAGTTAGTAATACAGCTATTAAAGAAAGCACAATTAAATTAGACAACACAGTGTATGAACCAGGTGGTGATATGACAGTCACTCTAGACATTCTCGCAACTGAAAATTTAAAAAGCGGTGCTTGGGTAGGAATAATTCCTAGTGATGTTACACATGGTAGTGAAGAAGTAAATGATGAAAATGACATCAGTTATGCCTATGTCAGCAGTGCAGTTAATGACCAACTAAGTTTAGTGGCTCCTTTGGAAGCTGGTAAATATGACGTTCGTCTAAATGATGATGATGGCACAGATGCTAGTGAAATTACTTATGTTTCTTTTGAAGTTATAGAAGAATAGAACTAAATTATTTCAATTTAAAAACCTCTGTAATTTTACAGGGGTTTTTATTTATGCGGGCTCAACGGG
>JBDRII010000049.1:0-6740 GCA_043816085.1 Patescibacteria group bacterium
ATTAATGCACCTTTTTTACAGATAGCACCAGTAAATAGAAAGGCCAACAAAATGATAAATAGGCCTAATAAATATTTTTTGTTTTTAAGCATTATTTTTATTAATATATTATAAATATTATACCAGTAATTATGGTAATTGTAAATTATATTGATTTTTTAGTAAATTTTTGAAATTTTGGTAATATTTTGATTGAGAATCTTTGTAAATTAAGACATCAACGTATCTTTTGCTGGGTAAAAATCGTTTTTCGCGTGGAACTTCTATGTAGGCTGATGGTAAATTTACGTCACAGGCAAAATGTTCTAATTGATAGACTTCACCTTCTGGTATAATTTTTTCGGCAATAACTAAAGGAAGTTCTTGGTTATAATTTATTAGATCAGAAATAGTAAACCAGAAATTATTGGTATTAAATACTTTAATTTGGTCTTGGTCAAAGTTTTTGGGAAATTTCATGTCTTCTACAATCATTAATTGTTCGTCAACAAAACAAGGGGCGCCGCCTTTGTCGCCTGGGTTTTTTAAGGCCAGCTCTACTGTACGGCCTTTTTGTGATTTTATGTGATAGCCCAAAAGTACTGGGTCAATGTATGTTCCAAAATTATCAATGTTATTAAAAAACATATATTTAATTTTGGGAATTTTTTCTTTTTTAAGATATTCTTGGGTTAAGTATAGAAAATCGCCGTGACCGCAAGGAGAAAAACTTAAATTACCCTGCTGGTCAATGAATAAATCTATGTCTTCTAGATTTTTTTGTTTGGCAAATCTAGGTACGGTTGGTTTTTGAATAACAAAATGAAAACGAGAGGGGTCAAGATTGGGATATTTTTCGTATAATTTGTTTAAATGTTCACGGGTTTTTTCATCGGTTAGAAAACTGTTCATTAAAATTACCTGAGGATGTTTTTTTAGATTTAGATCTTCAGTAATTTTTAATAAATTTTTTATTTTAAGTTCTAAAAAAGTAATGTCTTCTAAAACAGGAGTAATGCCTTTGGGTAATTTTAATATTTCTGGAGTAAGGTTTCGAAGCTCTAAAATATATTTTTCTTTTTCTGGTTCACTGATTTTACTTTCATCAAAATATCTAGTAGCTGCTCCGCCGTTTAGCCAGAAAATTAATAGTTCATCGTTTTTAATAGAATTTTCACCGATTTTTTTTAATTCTTCTAGATTTAAATTATTGTAATTATCATAATTTTTATTAGTGGGTGGTTTTAGTCTAGATTTATTAATTTTAAAAGAATCATGGCTAATTTCGCCTTGCTGCATTTTAATATGCAAAGCATCGACTTTTGCCGGGTCTATACCTAGCTCCTTAAGCTGTTTTTTAATTTTTTGATTATAATCCATAAGTTGAGTTTAGCCAATAATCTAATTTTTCACTTGATACTATTTGAATAGCTCTGGCTTTGTCTATTTTTTTAGACCATTCATAAGGATCTTCGCCTGGTTCAATTATACCATCTAATGCCAAACCATCAATAATTAAATGCATAATTTCACTGGTTAATCTTATTCTTTGGTTTTTTTCTGATGGAAGCCTTCCTGCTTGAGCTAATTTATATTCAGCATAGCCATAAAGTCCACCTGCTAGAGCGTTCCATTCTTTGTCGGTTATTTCCCTTTCTATTCTTTCTTCTTTGGGAATTTCAACTGTCATGGAACGTGGTAATTCTAGTTCTTTATTTGGATCCATTTCTTCATCTATCATTAATAAGGTTTTTTGTTCTTCAAGCCGTGCTTCTTGGTTTTGATCATAATCTTGGACAGCTTCTTTTAGTTCTTCTGTTAATGGATTTGGTTCATGGCTTGATGTGGATGACCCGGAAGAGCTAGATTGGCCCCTAGAGCTTTCTTGACGACCAGCAGAAGTGCGTTTGTATGGGGTGGCATCAAGACTAACCACAACATATCCTCCATGCTCCTGGGAAAATAATAATGCCCGGACTAGCCCATGTTTTTCTCGGCCAGGTACAGGATTGTCATCAATTATTAATTCAGCTCTGATACCATTTTCATTATATATTTTTAAAAGATCAGTGTTGACTACGTCACAGTCACCAATTAATTGGGTAGTAGCATCTTCATAAGATAATTGTTTTTCAGCCCTAGTAGCTGGGTAACGATATTCACTACGAAGAATATGTTTGGCTCTAATAGCAAAATTATATTCATCTTCATCTGGAAGTCTTTCTATTCCAAAAACGTTACTTCTAGCTTTTTCAGTTTGAGGTTTTTCTTCTGGGGCGGGCGGTAGCTCGGCATTATAAGGAATGTCAAAGCCATCTCGAACTTTTTGGACTTGATAGATAACAATTAGGGGTTTAGCAGACGGTTCATTTAAAGTTACTCTGAATCTTCCTCCTTCTCCCTCTTCAATGCTAAACTCATCACTTTTATGATCTGGAACATAGATTGAGCTGGGATCTACTTTCCCAAGTTCTGGTGGGTATAAAATTATACCTTGGGCATATACTCTTTCGCCGATAGTGTAGGTAGTGCTATTTGAGGTATTGATTTTTTCTGGTTGAGGTATAAATGCAAAATCTGGATTATATTTTGATTCGCCAGGGTTATCTGGATTAACAGTGGTAAATATTTCAGTTGCTCGATGACTATTAAAGTGTGGAGCGGAATAATAATTTTTAATTTCAGGCGCTGTACCTATTTTTCTGTCTGGATTTAAATTATGAGCGTTTGTTGTGGCTGATTGTTCAATATCTGGTATAAAGGTATGTTTGCCTTTTAATTCTTCGGCGCGATCTAATTGTGCCATTCGGGCCTTTATTTGATTTTTTGCTTTTTCTGTTTTTTCTACATTTTCTATTCTTTCTTGTTCTCTTTGTTTTCCTGCCAAGCGGTATGCAAATGTTCCTACTGCAGCTGCCCCTAGTAATGTAGTACCAATTACTGCGCCTAAAATACCTCTTTTAATTGCTTTTTGTAGAGCTCGTTTTTGTCTTCGATCAAGCGCTTGTAGCTCGGGTGGAGTTAATAGATTTAATCTCATTGGTTCTTTTGAGCCGGGTTGTTTTGGTAGAGATGGTTCTGTTGGTTTGGGAGTAACTGCAGTGGCATCGTCTATAACTAAATCAGTGGCAGGTATTGGTTTGATTGGTCTTGGGGGTAGTTCTACTTTTTCTTTTCTAAGCTCCCATTTTGGCACATCATATGTAGTGTCAAGTAAATAGCGCTGAATATATTTTCTTCCTCGAAATTTATCAATTTCGCGCCAATTGGGAAAAAATTCTAAAAATTCATCTTTGGTTAGTTCTCCAAATAAGAATTCATAACTATTACACATAGCTACCCGGCTACTAATTTCTTCATCGGGATTAGAAAGATAATCAGTATATTCTTGCTTCCATTTTTTATTAGCAAAACTTGCTTTAATAATTTCACTATTTTTTTCTTGAAATTGGTTTCTAAATGTTAGTTTGCGCCATAATTCATGAACACCATGAATTGAAGCATGCTCATTTAAAACTGGTATAGCTCTTTTTAAAGAAGTAGAAATTAGTTTATCTACTCGATGCATGCTGATAAAATATTTTTGAATGGCGTCAATGTCAAGATCAGGATTATATTTTTTAATTGATTCTGGACGGTTAAACATTGCATTTAAATCATATCGATCATCTAATAAAACAGAAAAAGCTACTAAATTTGTAGCTTCTTTTCTGGTACAACCCAAAGATTTTGATATACCTACTAAGTTATATGGTTGGTCTTGTAATTTATAGGGTCGAGATTTAACTAATTCTGATTTACCTAAAGCTCTATTTACTATTGAATGAACAAATTTTGGTAAGGGTTTTCCGGCAATAAATTCTTCAAATCTTCTGTTAGTATGATCTGATTGTTGTTCGCCAGTTTGGATCTGGGCATTAAAGTTATTAAGCCATTCTTCAATCCACTCTTCCATTTCTTTGGTGGCTGGATCTTGAAATTTTTCTTGAAAACCCTCGGCATTATCTCCTAAAATTTTTCTAATCTGTTCAACATCAACACTTGCTGGTTGAGACAGTTGTTCAAGGGGCGGTTTTTGTCTTCTTAGTTGAGGTTGATCAAATTGAGATCTAATATTGGGCATAAATAAATATAATTAATATTATATTTTATACTAATAATTACACTTTGTCAATCATAGAAAAGCCTATTATTCCAGCTGAAACTGACACATTTAAAGACTCTTTTTGGCCGTGCATAGGGATTTCTATAAATTTATTACAGCGTTTTAGTATGTTGGGTGAAAGCCCTTTGGTTTCAGAGCCAAAAACAAAAGCAGCGGGCCATTTTGGTTTGAATCTATTGTGGGAAACGGATTGTTTAGATTGTTCTACGGCTATTATTTGGTAGCCTTGTTTTTTTAGCTTATCTAAAAGCATCCAAGTTTGAAAATATTTTTCCCACGAGATAAATTCTTCGGCGCCGAGGGCGACTTTGGAAATTCGGGAATGAGGAGGGGCAGGTGTAATGCCACCGAGATAAATTTTATCAACCCCGCAGCCATCAGCTGTACGAAAAACAGAACCGACATTATAACGGGAGCGGATGTTGTGTAAAATAAAAATAAATTTTTTTTGTTTTTGCATGAATTTATTATAACAGAATAATAAAAAAACCGGGGATAGAAATCCCCAGTTTTTTGTAATTTGATTATTGGGTTAGCCCGAGTGAACCAGTTCCTTGAAGAACGTATTTATTGGTTGTTTCTACAGTAGCGGTTAATGTCATTTCAGTTTCATTATTATAGGTTTCTGAAATTAGGGTTGCCAGATCATAGGCATTAACAGTAAAGGCTCTTTCTTTGACTTTGTCATTATCTATGTCAGTTAGTTTTTTACCGGCCATGGATTCGGCAGTGACAAAGTTATCGGGACTGTAGTTGGCGTGTAATCTAAATGTACTTTTTTTCAATTTTTTAAGTTTGCCTTTTTTCTTGCTTTCTACATAAACAGTTACAGTTTCAGTAGAATTTGGATCAGCTGTAGCTGTGGTTAGATCTAGGGTGGTTGGATCAAAGATTAAAGAAGCTTTAGTAGCTTTGGTAAATCTTAGATAGCCTTTATTTTTTGATTTTTTATTTTGTTTAAACCAATCAGTGCTATAAAAATTAGCTGTGCAATAGTCTATTGGTACATCAGAATCATAATAAACATTGGTTAAGCCAGAGAAATAAAAGCTCATTTTTTGGCCATGAGTCAAAGTGCCTAAATTAACAGCATCTGTTTGACGTAGTTGAGCAGTATTATCATCGGTGGAAAAAGAATTGGCCCAACTACCAGTTTGAGTAAGTGGCCCGGCTCCGTCTTGACTGGCAGAGGCAGAATAGATAGTGGTGCCATTTTTCATAATTTCAGTGGCAGCCATAGCATGGGAGTAGCCTTCAGGAACACCAGATCCATCTTTAACTTTACATTTTAGTTGTCCTGAAAATTTAGCGTTAATTTTAAAATTTTTAACCTTTTTTTTGTTATTGGCATAAAAGGTGGCAGTTCCAGCATATAGTGATCCAGCTGAAACGCTAGTCTTTGAATCTCCATCAGTACCAGCAGACACAACTTTATTACCTAGTAAAATAGTGTGTGGATTAAAACGGGCCCTGGCTTTGGCACTGGAAATTGAGCCTCCAGAATCGCTAACTTTAATTTGGTGGCCTCTTTTGGCAGATAGCTTCATTTTTTCTAAGGTTTCACCACCACTAGTACCACTAATATCAACTCTGATTCTAGCTTCAGCAACTCCGGCAAAAGCTAAACAAAAGACCGCAATAGTCATTGAAATTGTTGAGATTTTTTTCATAGTTTTTTAATTAAAAATTAACTTTATATAATAATTATATCATAGTATAATAATAATACTAATAAAGTAATAATAATGTTATGAAAACTGCAATTTATCCCTTTTCTGCTGACCCTATTCACAACGGCCATATATATAATATAGGAAAAATATTAGAATCTGGTTTATTTGATCAAGTTTATGTGGCTATAGGCAAGAATTATGAGAAAAATAGAAAGTATTTATTTAGTGATGCAGAAAAAGTTGAAATAACAAAAAAAGCTTTAAAAAATTTTGGAGGCAAAGTTAAAGTAGAGGCTTTTAATGGGCTTTTAGTGCATTATGCAAATAAAAAGCATACTAATATTATTATTCGGGGTTCTAGAAATAATACGGATTTTGAAGAAGAGCAAACTATGGCTGAGTTTAATAAGTCTTATGGTTTACAAACGTATATTATTCCGGCGCCCAAAGACGTGTTTAATATTAGCTCCACTACTATTAAAGCCATAGTAGGAAATGGAGGTCTTGTTCATGAATATGTGCCTGTGAATATAAAGCAGGCTTTGGAAGAAAAATTATTGGGAATTACTTTAATTGGTGTTGTTGGAAATACTGGTTCTGGAAAAACAAGCTTGTGCTCTGCTTTGCGTAAAGCTTCGCAGGAGCTTTCGGTTATTGATGTTGATAAATTAATTCATGAGATTTATCAGAAAAATAAATTAGTGCAGGAGGATTTAAAGAAAGTATTTGGAAATAAAGTTTTTACTAAAAATAAATTAGACAAGAAAAAGCTAGGAAATTTAATTTTTAATGATAGTCTGTTAAGACAGAAATTGGCAAATATTTTAGAAATACCATTTAAAGTAAGTTTAGAAGAAAAATTAAAAGACTTAAAAGGATTGGTGCTATTGGATTGTGCATATTTAGTTGAATATGATTTATTG
>JBDRII010000050.1:0-7148 GCA_043816085.1 Patescibacteria group bacterium
TAAAAATAAACCCGGAATAAATTTCGGGCTTATTTTTTTATATTAAGTCGTAATTCTTGAATTCCCCGTCGATGTCGCCTGTGGCTGGTGATATGATCTGACGTCGAGGGGCCTCCGGTCGGAGGATTTTGAGACGGTGAGCGATGGGGTGAGGCGACGAGCTACAGCACCTGAACGGACGTGTCCTTGTGCACCGGGTACGGGTTGCTTCCCTCCAGCACCCAGATGTTGTCGGACGGCACGTGAACCGTCTTGTCATCCTCGTTCTTCTTGTGCGTGCCGGAACAGCGGTCGTTGACCACGCCCGTGATCTCGCCCTTGCCCGGAATCTGCACCTTCACGGTCTTGCCCTTGTCCACTTCGCGCAGGATTGCCATGGGTATACCTCCTTGTGGCATGAAACCTGTTCGCGATGGATTTTACTTCTTCTTCTTCTTCTTCTTCTTCTTCTTCTTGTCAAGATGAAAATAGGGAAAACAAAAATTAAACCCGGAATAAATTCCGGGCCTAATTTTATATAAAATAATTTTAAAAGAATTTTTAGGCCCCAAATTTATTTGGGGTGTTAAAAATTCGTAAAACCCTATCATATCCTCCAAGATCCTTAAATACTTGAAATTTGGCTTGTGGATAATATTTAGAAGCTATTTTTTTAGTTAAATTAAACTGTTTATGCCCAATTTCCATAAATATCTGCCCATTTTCTGCAATATATTCTAGACTCTGTTTAAAGAAGTCATCTAATAATTTTGGAAAACTATCAGGCGTTAGAGCAATTTGAGGTTCATATTTAAGTGATGCTTTTTTAGATTCGTTTTTAGTTAAATACGGCGGATTAAATATAATTATATCTAACTTGTTATGATATTTTTTTGGAATATCGCGAAATAAATTAGAAACATAAAAATCAATATTCGCGTTATGTTTTTTTGCGTTTTTATTTGCAATATTAACAACCTTTTTAGAAATATCTGTAGCAATAACATTTGTCTTGGGTAGAAGTTTTTTAAGAGTAATTGCAATACAACCAGAACCCGTCCCCATATCTAAAATCCTAAGAGATCCTGAGTGATTTTCCGAAGGAAAATTATACCGAAGGATCTCGTCTATAATTATCTCCGTATCAGGTCGTGGAATTAAAACATTATTATCAACAATAAAATTCAAGCCATAAAATTCTTTATGCCCAGTAATATATGCAATCGGCTCTCCTTTTAATCTTCGTTTAATTAATTGTTGAAATTTTTTATATTGAGAAGAAGTGAGTTCATATTCAGGATGAGAATATAAAAATTCCCGAGATTTATTTAATGCAAATCCCAATATAATTTCGGTATCAAGAAAATTAATTTTTTTCGAGAAGTCGTTTGTGATCTTCCTTACGTACGGCATTTATAATTGTATCTAAATTTCCATCTAATATATCTTCCATTTCATGCCAGCTTTGTTTTATCCGATGGTCTGTAATCCTGTCTTGCGGATAATTATATGTTCGTATTTTTTCTGATCGATCACCAGTTCCAATTTGGCTTTTTCTAGCATCACTATTACTTTTCATATCAGCTTCTTGTTTTTCCAAAAGCAATCTAGAACGTAAAACTTTTAAAGCCTTGGCTTTATTTTTATGTTGAGATTTCTCATCCTGACAAGTTACAACTAAATTAGTAGGTATATAAGTAATACGAACAGCCGAATCAGTAGTGTTTACTGATTGACCACCATGCCCAGATGCTCTATATACGTCAATTCTAAGATCCTCATCTTTAATTTCAATGTCAACTTCTTCAGCTTGGGGAAGCACTGCTACAGTAGATGTGGAAGTATGCACTCGACCAGATTTTTCAGTTTCCGGTATACGCTGTACCCGGTGAACTCCACTTTCATATTTAAAATCATAATAAACATTAGTTCCATTTACTTCAAAAATAATTTCTTTATATCCACCAATTCCTGAACGGCTACTATTCATAATATTAATAGTCCAGCCCTTTTTTTCAGCATAATGAGAAAACATTCTAAAAAGATCAGCGGAAAAAAGCCCAGCTTCATCACCGCCTGCTCCAGCTCGGATTTCTACAATAACGTCTTTATTATCATTTGGATCTTTAGGTAGCAGCGCAATTTTTAATTTTTCTTCTAAATCTTCAATCTTTTTTTTCAAATCATTTTTTTCTTGCTCAGCCATTTCTTTTAATTCACCATCTTTTTCTTTATCAATAATATCCTGTGAATCCTGTAAATCCTGATTAAATTTAATTAATTGATCATAAATATTAATAGTTTCTTTTATTTCATTATAATCTGTACTAATTTGTTTATATTTTTTTTGATCATTAATAAAATCGGGATTGGCTAGATCCTTTTCCAGTTTCTCAAATTGATTTTTTAGCTTAGCTATCCTTTGTTTCATAATTTTATATTAAAAAATCCCCATAATAAAAATAGGGGATTTTAAATAGTTTTGCTAACTAGCTTTTTTGGCAGTTTTCTTTTTTGGTGCAGCTTTTTTAGTTGTAGCCTTTTTAGCAGCTTTGGCTGCTCTTTTTTTCTTTTTACCCTTTACACCTTTTTTCTTCATATCAGCTGTAACACCAGCCTTGGCTTCAAATTTTTCTACTCTTCTAGCAGTATCAACAAATTTTTGTTTACCAGTAAAAAATGGATGACAAGCGCTGCAAACTTCAACATCTAGCTCTTTTTCTGTAGAGCCAGTTTTAAAAGAGTTACCGCAGGCGCAAGTAACTGTAGATTTGTGATAATTTGGATGTGTTTTCTTTTTCATATAATATTATATATTTTTATATTATTGAAAGTAAAGTAACATATATATTAAAATTTGACAAGTGGGTGTAGCACAGGGGTTTCACCCCCTGTGCCTAGATTACATAGTTAAGCACCGGGGTCGGTGCCCTGGTGCTATCATTTAGAAATTGTTTATAAAGTCAATACAATTTTGAAATATACTGTTAATTACTTCAGTTTTCTCTTCTTCTGATATTAACATATTAAATTCCCGAAAAGAGAGTGTCTGGCTTTCGGAAAAGAAATTAATAGCAAAATCTTTTTTCTTTAAGTCATGGATAGCTGTTTTTTGCTCCTCAAAATTCTTATTTTTATTATTTTCTAGATAATTTTGAATCTGATTTAAATCTTCTTGATTGGCATATTCATTATATAAAGCATTTGCGCTAAGTAATGCCTCTTCTTCGCTATAGCGGTCTCCATAAATAGAATGTTTATATATTTCATAGTTATTTTTATGTAAATCACTATTATATTCCACAATCTGTTCAGCCACACTTAATTCATTTGGCAAGGATAAAATAGTAATATTTTTAGGGAATTCTTCAAAATCAATATTATTTTGAAAATATTCCATCATTTTACTAGCATCAATTCCCGAAAAATAAATTAAGTCCACTTTATTATTTTCATCACTTGAATATGTAATGATTTTATCTAAGAACTCATTAAATTTTTCTTGATTAGAAAAGCTTTTTTCATTAGATAGTATCAAAATTGCATGATATTCAGTAATTTCTGTTATTGCTTGCTCTGATTTATCACATCCTGTAACAAAAAAGACTAATAAAAATAGAATTAATATATATTTATATTTTTTCATCTAATAAATCTTAACATAAATAATTATTTTTAAAAACTAGGCCCTGAATTTATTCAGGGTAGTAGTTTTTAATAAATTTGACAAAATAACCATTATTTCTTATTATAACAAGGCTGAAAATTAATTAATAAATCATATTATTGCCATAACTTTTATTTTCCTCCCTTATTTAAAGGGTGATAAAAGTGGCCATAATAGAAGTTAAAAAAGGAGTAAAATTTATGAGTGATCTATCATTATCTGAAATGCTTAAAGCTGGCATTCACTTTGGGCATAAAACCGCAAAAAGGCATCCTAAAATGGATCCCTTTATTTTTGGTACAAAAAAAGAGATTTCTGTTATTGATTTAGAAAAAACAAAAGAAGCTTTAGAAAAAGCTATGGAGGTTGTTGGTCAATTAACTGAACAAAACAAAACTATTTTATTTGTTGGTAGTAAAAGACAAGTAAAAGCCATAGTTAAAAAAGGCGCCACTGAATGCAACATGCCATACATCAATGAAAGATGGATAGGCGGCTTAATTACGAATTTCAACAGTGTTTCCGGAACATTGAAAAAATTAACCAAATTAAAAAAAGGAAAAGAATCTGGTGATTGGGAAAAATATACCAAAAAAGAAAGGCTGCAATTAGATCGGGAAATAACTAAACTAGAAAGAGTTGTTGGTGGAATTGAAAAAATGGATAAAATACCAGACATGATATTTATTATTGGTGTAAAAGACGAAGCCACTGCTATTCGTGAAGCTAATAATAGGAAAATTCCTATTATCGGAATTTGTGATACAAATGCAAATCCAGATAAAATCACCTATCCCATCCCAGCTAACGACGACGCAGTAAAATCTATTGAATACATCGTTGGTAAAATTAGTGAAGCAATAAAAAATAAATAATTAAATAATTCCTGCGACTAAAGTCGCATGGCAGCAAGAAAGACTTAAGTCTTTATCACTGCCATCACACTTTAGTGTGAGGATAAGAGACATATATGGCAATAAAAGCACAAGATATCCAAAAACTAAGACAACAAACTGGCATTGGCATGATGGATTGTAAAAAATTTTTACAAGACGCGGGCGGTGATTTTGACAAAGCCGTAGAAGCTGCCAGAAAGCAAGGTGAAAAAATTGCAGCTAAAAAAGCTGACCGAGAAGCTTCAGAAGGTTTAATTGATGCATATATCCACCCTGGAAACCAAGTAGGTGTTTTAATCCAAGTAAACTGTGAAACAGATTTTGTGGCTCGCAATGAAGAGTTTAAAGAACTAGTTCATGATTTAGCTATGCACATTGCTGCTTATAATCCCACATATATCTCTTCAGAAGATATTCCAGAAGATGTTATAGCCAAAGAAAAAGAAATAATAAAAGAACAACTAAAAAATGAAGGAAAGCCAGCTAAAATGTTAGACAAAATCATGACAGGCAAAATAGAAAAATATTATGAAGAAGTTTGTTTGTTAAATCAATCCTTTTTAAAAAACGAAGATCAAAGCGTTAAAGATTATTTAGAAGAAAAGATTTCCAAAATCGGAGAAAATATTAGCGTGGCTAAATTTGAAAGGTTTGCTTTAAAATAATATTTCGATAAACTCAATATAAATGTCAAAAAAAGTAGTAGGCGTACAATTTAATTCCTGGGAAAAAGTTTATTATTTTGACCCAGAAGACAAAGACTTGAAAAAAGATGATTATGTTGTAGTTGAAACTGAAATTGGTACAGAAATTGCCAAGGTTTCATCTTTTGAAGAAATAGATGAAAATCAGTTAGAAGAGGCAATCAAACCAATTAAAAGAATTGCTGAATTAAAAGACCTAGAGATTATTCAAAAAAATCAACCTAAAAATAAAGAAGCTGCCAAGGTCTGCAAACAATTAATAAGAAAGTATAGCTTGCCCATGAAATTGGTGGATTGCAGTTATTCATTTGATGATAGCCGAGTAACTTTTGCTTTTACCTCTGATACCAGAGTAGATTTTCGCGATCTTGTAAAAGACCTAACTTCACATTTGCAAAGAAAAATCAGGTTGCAGCAAATTGGAATAAGAGATACTTTAAAACAAACTGGTGGTATTGGTCCTTGTGGTCGAAATTTATGTTGCAATAAATTTTTAGATGATTTAGGAAATATTAGTACAGACATGGCCCGCGACCAACAAATAGAACAGAGGGGTAGTGAAAGATTATCTGGAGTTTGTGGCCGGCTAAAATGTTGCCTAGCTTATGAAACTGAAGGTTATAAAGAAAAAGCCAAAGGATTCCCTGCCGTGGGAACGCAAATAAAAACTGCTCAAGGAAGGGGAAAAGTGCTTTCCTGGAATATTTTAAAACATTCAGTTGACGTTCGGATAGACAAAGATACAGTCCTAGAGCATTACCTAGGATGCAAAAAAGTAGGATGCTCTGGATGTAAATCTGATCAATATTGCTGTAATAAATAATTAAAAATATATGTGGATATATATAACAACCGCTAGTATAATTGTCATATGTGCAGGCACTGTGATCTATTTTTTCTTCCAAAAAAAAGAAAAACTAGCTCAATTAGATTTAGAGGCCATGAAAGGTCATCGTCAAAAAAATGTAAAGAAATCTATTGTGGAAATTAGAATGGAAAGAAATTATAGGAAATTGCTTGAAAAATTAAAACCAATATTAGAAAAAATATTTGTTCCCTTAAAAAATTATTTTTCTGGATTATATCGAAAGATATTAAATTTAGAAAAAAAATATGAAGAAGACAAACATAAACAGCCAGTAACTTTAGAGGAAAAAGAAAAAGTTAGACAAAATCTAACAGAGCTAGTAAGCCAAGGCAATGAATTTTTTGATAAAGACGATCTAGCTGAAGCAGAAAAAAAATATATAGAAGTTTTATCTGTGGAAAAACAAAATATAGATGCTTATAAAGGTTTAGCTAAAATTTATTTAAAGAAAAAAGATTACGCCCACGCCGGTGAGACCCTGGAATTCATTGCTACCATGAACCCCAAAGACGAAGTTGTTTGGCGGGATTTAGGAGATTTGCATAAAGTCAAAGAAGATCTTGAAAACGCTCTTAAGTATTATCAAAAAGCCATGTCTCTGGCTCCTAGTAATCCAAAAAATATTGACCTAGTTGTTGAGACTGCTCTAGAGACAAAAAATAAAGCTGTAGCAACCGAAGGCATAGAGAAATTAAAAGAAGTAAATCCAGATAATAATAAGTTAGAAGAATATCTAGAAAAGCTAGAAAATTTATAAAACGTCCCAGGCCGAGATAGCTCAGTGGTAGAGCACTTCCATGGTAAGGAAGGGGTCCCGGGTTCGAGTCCCGGTTTCGGCTCATATTTAACTTACCTGCGTCTACCCTCCGTAGCCGAACAAAGTGAGGTGAAGGAGTCACCGTTTCATATTGGGTGCTTGTACACCATGAATATCAGGCCATTTGGCCTGTTTTTTAATGCTCATTTCTAATGATGTTCTACGATTTAAGTATTTAAATTTTGTATTGCAATCAGTAAATGATTTTGTTCTTCTT
>JBDRII010000051.1:0-4396 GCA_043816085.1 Patescibacteria group bacterium
CAAATAAAAATTTTATAAAATTCAATGCCATTTTTTTTAAAAATTTTAAGCATCTCATTTTGCGGCTTATCAAAGTCTTTTTTGGGAAAAGACTTAGTTTCCAAACCATCCTGATTGCTAATCATCACTAATTTGTAGCCTTGTTTGGTTAATTTTTTTAGACCAGTAATAACGCCTGGCAGAATTTTAAGTTTTTCTAAGCTGTCAATTTGTTTAGTTTCTTCTGGTTCATAAATTAATGTCCCATCCCGATCTAAAAATGCTATTTTTTTCATATATTTAATATATTAGTTAATGCCTTTATTAATTTTTTATTTTGTTCAGGCGTGCCAATGGTTATTCTTAGGCAATTATTTAATTTTGGTTCATCAGTCCTATTTCTAATTATTATCCCATATTTTTTTGCCAATTTATTATAGATTTCAGTAGCACATTTAACTTGAATTAATAAAAAATTTGTTTCAGATTTAAAAACAGGAATATTTATTTTTTTTAATTCATTAATTAATTTATTTCTTTCTTTAATAATTACTTTCTTAAAACTACTCATCTGTTTTTTATTTTTTAGTGCTTTAGTGCCAAGATATTGAGAAATAGAATTAATATTATATGGTGCTTTAACTTTATTTAAGGCTAGTATTACGCCTGGATTTGCCACAGCATAACCCAGACGTAATCCTGCCAGTCCCCAGGCTTTTGATAATGTCCGAATAATTATTAAATTTGGATATTTTTTAACCATTTGAATTAATGATGCCTGACTTGAGAATTCAATATATGCTTCATCTAATAAAACAATTTTTTTTGTATATTTTTGACAAAGTTTTAATATTTTCTTTTTAGATAATAAATTTCCAGTAGGATTATTAGGAGAACAAGCAATTATTATTTTAGTTTTTTTATCCACTTGGTTGTTTATTGCTTGTAGATCAATGTCAAAATTATCATCTAATAAAACATTTTTAGTGTTAATATTATTTATATCAGCTACAACTTGGTACATGCCATAAGTTGGTTTATTAATAATAATATTATTATTTAAATCCAAATATATCTTGAATATCAAATCAATTAATTCATCAGAACCAACCCCACAAAAAATGTATTTTGAAGAAATTTTTAAATATTTAGATAAAGCTTTTTTAAAATCAGTAGCATAGGGATCAGGATATCTATTTATTTTTAATGATTTATAATCATTTAATACAGATCCAAACGAATTTTCATTAGCATCCAAAAATATTCCAGATTGATATAAATCTCGAGCGCAGACATATGGTTTTAAATTTTGAATATTTTTTCTAATCATTTGAGTATTTATTAAATCTTATTTTAATGCTACTGGCGTGGTCTTTGAATCCTTCTGTCTCAGCTAATTTTATAATATTATCTTTTAAATTAGCTAGACCTTTTTTGGAGACCTTTTGAAATTCTATTTTTTTACCAAAGTCTTCAACTGACAGGGCGCTGTAGGATTTAGCCCAGCCAGATGTGGGTAAAGTATGGTTTGGTCCAGTAGCATAGTCTCCAGCAGGAACAGGGGAATAATCACCCACAAACACTGAACCAGCATTAATAATTTTGGATATAACTTGGTTCTCGTTTTTTACAATTACTTCAATATGTTCCGGAGCTATTTTATTTACTAGATCAATGCCTTCACTAATATTTTTTACTAAATATTTTTTAGTGTTTTTAACATCAATTTTGTTAAATAATTTTTTATCAGTAGTAATTAACCAAGCTTTCCCATTAGGCCCATGTTCAAGCTGAGATTTTAAATCTGCTTCTATAAATTTAAAATTAGCAGTTTTGTCAGCTAGAATTGCTATTTCCGAAGGCCCAGCAGGCATGTCTATTCCCACGCTATTAGATACTTGAATTTTGGCTTCAGTTACAAATTTATTTCCTGGTCCAAATATTTTGTCTACTTTTGGAATAGTTTTAGTGCCATATGCCATAGCAACAATAGCTTGGGCTCCACCCACTTGATAAATTTCATTAATCCCCAGTATATCAGCGGCAACCAAAGTTGATGAGGGAATTGGGGGCGAAGAACATATAATAATTTTTTTGCACCCGGCAATTCTGGCTGGAATACCAAGCATTAACACGGTCGAAGGATAATTAGCTAGCCCACCAGGAACATATAATCCCACTTTTTCAATTGGTCGAAATTCACGCCAGCATTTTACCCCTGGTGAAGTTTCTGTTGCTTCTTCTTTTTTGTTTAATATATTTTTATTAAATTTTTCTATATTTCGTTTTGCTATTTTTAGAGATCTAATAAAATTTTTATCTATTTGATTATAGGCACCAAGAATTTGTTTTTTAGTAACCTTTAAATTTGTTGCTTTAAAATTATCAAATCTAAGATTATAATCTCTAAGAGATTCATCCCCATTTTTTTTCACATTTTGAATAATATTTTTAACAATTTTTTCAGTTTTCATATAATTTTCGAAATCCTTCGATACACTCCTTCGGTACGCCCTTCAGGCTACTCAGGATCACTCAGGATTTCTTTAGTTAATTAGATAATCATTTTTTCAATAGGGGAAACCAGTATTCCAGTTGCCCCAGCCTTTTTTAATTTTTCAATTACTTCCCA
The DNA here is from genome assembly GCA_043816085.1 of Patescibacteria group bacterium. Taxonomy (GTDB): domain Bacteria; phylum Patescibacteriota; class Patescibacteriia; order UBA9570; family JAHJKD01; genus JBDRII01. The sequence goes on from JBDRII010000051.1 coordinate 2,612, forward strand.
AAAAATTTCCTCTTCTACTACCGAATGCATAGCTACTAAGTCGCCTTTATTTAGAGGAATAATAGTCGGGCTATCTATTCCGGGAATTATTTTAATAATTTCTTCAATTGATTTAGCTGGTGCATTAAGCATAATATATTTTGTTTTTTTTGCTTTAATAACGCTTTTAATCCTCATTAAAAGTCTGTCAATATTTTTTTTCTTGCTTTTATTATTTAATGAATTTTTATCAGCAATTAGCACTGCTTGTGACTCAAATATTTTAAATATTGGATTTAATCCATTATTTTTCAGAGTATTTCCAGTAGAAACAATATCGCATATACAATCAGCCACATTTAATGATGGGGCAATTTCTACTGAGCCAGCTAATTCAATGGTTTTTGCCTTTATTTTATTTTTTTCTAAAAAATCACCAAGGCAATTAGGATAAGTTGAAGCAATTTTTAGATTATTTAGATCAGATATATTTTTAATATCTAAATTATCCGGGCAAGCTATAAAAAGAGAACAATATCCAAAATTTAATTTTTCTAAATTTTTAACTTTAGATTGTTGTTCAAAGATCACATCTTCACCCACAATACCTAAATCAACTGTGCCATCTGCTACATATTCCGGGATATTATCATCTCGAACATATAAAATATCCAAAGGAAAATTACGGCACCTTGAATAAAGACGTCTTTTGTATGTTTCAAATTCTAAACCTGCTAAAGATAAAAGTTCTAAACTTTTCTCTGCTAATCTTCCTTTTTGCTGAATAGCAATTTTTAAATTGTTTCCATTTAATTTTTCCATTATTTTATATATATTTTTAATATTAAAAAATCCCCGAGAAGGGGATATTATTTGGTGTTAATAATTAGTATTTATTAAATCATAACCAAAAATTCCTTCTCATTAAGAAGCTTTGATTATGATGATGTATATTGTTCTTTAATTTATAAATTTTCATATTTTTATTAATAACATTCTTTTATGTTAACGCATTGTTATACTTTGAAACCATTATTTTTTAGAAAGCCTTTTTAATATTAACTTATATCCACCCTCCCCATATCGCATCCACCATGATATCCGTCCAATAGTAGTAGTAGAAAGTCCGGTTTTTTTAGAAATTTCTCGATAAGACAGCTTTTTCTGTTCTAATAACTGTATTACTTCCCATCTAGAGGACATATTTTGGATTTCTTCTAAAGTACATAAATCTCGGAAAAATCGTCGGCTTTCGTCAACTGTTTTTAACTTTAAAATCGCTTTAAAAAGAGCTTCTGTTTCTTTTGTCTTCCAATCTGGATTTTTTTTCTTTTTATTCATATTGCTACTATTGTATCAGTGTATTAATACACTAACACATCTATCTAATTTGTCAATTATTATGGTGGAAAATAGTATTATTCCACAATTTTTTATTGACGATATATTAATTTAATATATAATAAAAATTGAACACCCAAATTGGGTGTTTTTATTTATGTAAAAAAAATTAATTATTAAATCAAAAAAAATGAATCAAAAAAACAATCAAAATCAACAAATTTTCCACACAACTGTTCATGGAGGAGATGAACAAAATATTAAACGTTTAAAAAATATTATAGCCAATGAAAAAGATGATCATATTTGTGGTCAGGCAGAAATAGAATTATGGGAAGCTCAATGTGAATATTATGGTGATTTTGACGAAGATGATAAGGAAACTGAAAAGGATTTTTTATTTTCTAAATTAATATTTGAAAAAGAAGAAAGATTATTTAAATTAGAAGGTATGTATGATGCTGC
>JBDRII010000052.1:0-4914 GCA_043816085.1 Patescibacteria group bacterium
ATATAATTCTTTTGTACCAAATGGAAATTTGTATTGAATATCTACAGTCTTTTTAGAATAATGAGATAGTTTTTCTTTAGCATGTTCAAAAACTTCAATTTCATTCTTTTTTAATCCTATGCTCTTACACCAATCTAATAATCTTTTTTCCCAATTACTAAATTCCTTTTCCCAGTCTTCTGGCTTAATAAAATATTCTAATTCCATTTGTTCAAATTCGCGGGTCCTAAAAGTAAAATTTCCCGGAGTTATTTCATTTCGAAAAGCCTTTCCTATTTGGGCTATGCCAAAAGGCAATTTTGGATGAATAGAATCAACAATATTTTTAAATTCTACAAATATGGCTCCGGCAGTTTCTGGCCGAAGATATGTAATATTTTCTTCAGTTTCCTGGGTTCCAAAATACGTCTTAAACATGCCATTAAAATTTCTAACATCTGTAAAATCGCTCTTTCCACAATTAGAACATTTTATTTTACTACCAACTATAATTTTAGATAACTCTTCTAAAGACTTACCTTCTTCATCTTTACCAGTTTGCTCTTCAATAAGCTGATCAGCCCTGAATCTTTCTTTACATTTTTTACAATCCACTAAAGCATCATTAAATCCCTTAGTATGTCCAGAAGCTTCCCATAATTTTGGATGCAATATTACTGGACCATCTATTCCATAAACCTTAGGATCATCTTGCACAAACATCTTCCACCAAAGTTTTTTTACATTATTTTTAAGCTCTGTCCCATAAGGTCCATAGCTATAGCTATTAGCAAAACCACCATATATTTCACAAGCTGGAAATATAAATCCACGTCTTTTAGATAAAGAGACTATATTCTCCATTTTATCCGCCGTAGCTTTAGCGAAGGCGGGTAATTTGTCATTTTCTGCCATTTTTAAACGCTTTAAAACTAATGAGTTCTTCAATTATTATGCTCAAATTATAACAATTTTATTAATTTTATGCAAATATTAATCTCTTTTTCTAGCCTCTCTTAATCTTTGAATATCATAAAGACATCCTAATGTATACTTTAAATCTTGAACCTGAGGCCTTCCAGATGGATCACTGACTACGCCCTCTATTACAGGAAAAAGTGATACTCCGTGATTTTGATCATCCAAATATCTTTCAAAAGTATATGGCTCCGTTATTTCGTGCTGAAATATTTCTAGTAACGCATCAATTAATTTTTGTGGATCCAAATCATTATCTTGAATAAGCCTATAAATATTAAAATCAGTATCTTTAGCTAAATTTTTTGGATTAAAATCTCTAAATAAATCTGTGCATGCTTTTACCTGATGCATATATGGGTCTTCACCGGAACCTAAAAATTTTTTCCTCATATAATGTAAATCAAAAGATTTAAATTCAATTAAATTTCTTACATTATTATCAAAATTCTCTTGAGTCGGATTCATTTGTAAATTCATTTCTAATTTTGGTAATTCAAGAATTTTATTAGGCATATCAGGAACCCTTTGTCTTACAACACTTAAAGCTTCAATTAAAAAAGAATTGAATATTTCCTCTAAGTCATTTGGTTTTTTTCCTGAAACTTCTTCTCTAGAAAAGTAATAGGGCCACACTGCAGTATCAATAAAATCATCAATATATCTAATTGCAAAAGCAGTAAAAACTTCATCAGTAGTACAATAACTTGTTTCAAACCTGTCTCCTCTTTGAAAATCTTTCCCATCTCGCACCATATTATATATTTTCCACATTTTTGGTCTTTGAAATCTAAGCATTGCATCAGGAAAAAATCTTGATGCAACTACATCAATTTCCTGTGCAAATTGTTCCAATTCAGGATCAAATTTACGATATTCTAAAAATTGTGATTCCTCCTGTGGTTCTCCTGGTTCTCCCATATATTATTTTCGTTGTAAATATAATTGTCCGTATAAATAAGCCATTATGGTGCCTACATAAAACGCAGCTGGGAAAATGCCAATAAAGAATACTAACATTCCAAAATTTACAATAAATCCAGCTGCCCAACTAACCAACAAAACTATTAAAATATTTCCAATATTGTCTTTAATAAATTTAAATATTTCTTTAAATTTATATAATTTCTTATATGGCTCGCCCATAGCCATCTTAATGTAAAGAACAGGCGCAATCAGTGCCATTAATATGCTATAAATCATTATTAAACCCTGGAGAGGAATAAACAATAATATTGGTAAAAATGCAGCATCTGAATTTTCCATTAAGGCTGCTAAACCCACAAAACAAAACATTAAAATAATAAGAACAAAAACCGGCACCATATATCCTAAAGTAGCAAATATATATTTTAACCCTTGCATATACATTGCTCCTAAATTTTTCCATTCTGGCATTGGATCTTTTTTCTTATCAATAACATTTTTAATATTTTGTAGCATATATCCCACAATAAAAGGAATTGGAATAATAAACATACACAAAATCACAAACAAGGCTCCTAATAAAAACTTACTTACCCATTTTTCATCTTTAAATTGATGGCTAAATGAATCTCCTAAATTTTCCATAATTTTATTTTATATTTATTATCCTCTCCCCCTGCCGCGCCCGTAACGCTTCGCGTAGCGAGGCGGAGAGAAGGGAGTCAGAGGGTTGAGGTTAGTTAATATTTTTGCGCTTTTTCTATATACATCTTTCCTCCCTCATCCAAAACTACAGTATCCCGTCGGCCAATTTTCTTACCCAATAGTAATTTAGCTAGAGCATTATCTACTGTATCTTGGATTACTCGGCGAAGAGGTCTGGCTCCAAACTTTGGATCATAGCCCATTACAGCAAGTTCATGTAAAGCTTCGTCTGTAGCCATTATTTGTATACCTTTAGCTTCCATCATTTGCGCCACCCTGCCCATAATTAATTTGGCAATTTCAAATAATTCTTCTTGAGTTAATGGTTTAAATAAAACAACATTATCAAACCTATTTAATAATTCTGGTCTAAATTCAGATAAGCCGCCAGATAATAGTTCGTTTTTAATATCATCTAACCCCACTCCTTGGTCTAACTTCTCTTGAATTGCACCAGTCCCAGCATTTGAAGTAGCAATAATAACAGTATTAGTTAAGTCAGCTTTTCTTCCTTGGCCGTCAGTTAAGCGCCCATCTTCCATAACTTGTAAAAATATATTCAAAATTTCTGGATGAGCTTTTTCAAATTCATCAAGTAAAACAATAGAAAACGGCTTTTGCCTAATAGCTTCCGTTAATTGACCTGGGGTTCCCGGAGAGCCAATTAATTTATTAATTGCACTTCTTTCCATGTATTCTGACATATCTACTCTAATCATGTTCTCTTCGTTTCCAAAATATACTTCCGCAATGGTTTTAGCTGTTTCAGTTTTTCCTACACCAGTTGGGCCTAAAAATAAAAAACTGGCAATAGGTCTAGTTTGATCTCGAAGATCTTCTCTGGCCCGTCTCAAGGAATTAGATACTACGGAAACAGCTTCATCTTGACCCACAACCCGTTTATGCATTTCATCTTCCAAGTGCATTAATTTATCAGCTTCAGATTCAGTTACCGAAGCTACCTGAATATTAGTTTTTTCCGCTAGAACCTGGGCTACGTGATCTTTTGTTACCGCAGTTCCGTCCCCTTTTGTTTCATGTGCCAAAATTACTGATTCTTCTAAAACATCTAAAGCCTTAGAAGGTAAATATCTGTCTTGAATATATCGGTCAGTTAATTTTACGCTAGACTCAACTGCATTATATGAAACAAAGGCTTTGTACTTACCCTCAAAAGAAAAAGCTTTAGCTTCTGCTACTTGAATTGCTGCATTGATACCCAATTCATCAACTTTAACCACTTGAAATCTTCTTAAAAAAGTTTCAACATTTTGAATATATTGATTATATTCACTGGTTGTGGTAGTGCCAATTACATGTAAATAACCTTGAGACAGATAATTCATTAATATTCCACCCAAATCTGCTGCTGCCCCAGTGGAGCCTGTTCCAATTAATTTGTGTATATCCTCAATAGCTAAAATCACATTACCGGCCATTACTATTTCAGAAATAACTTTCATCAATCTTCCTTCTACTGACCCTATTCCTTCAGCCCCAGCAATCAAAGCGCCTGGATCCATTACCACCAGTCTCTTATCTTGCAAATTTTTTGGCACATTTTCAGCTGTCATAAGTTCGGCTACTCCCTGAATAATGCTGGTTTTACCAACACCAGAAGGACCAACCAGCATAACGTTACCCATGCCCTCTTTTAATACTCTGAAAGCTTGATTGACTTCATTTTCACGACCAATTAAAGGAAGAAATGCTCTAGACCTAGCCATTTGAGTAAAATCTTGCCCTATTCGATCCAAGGTAGGGGTAGGCCTGGCAGTCATAGCTCGATTCATAAATGACTTTGGTTTATTACTAGCGGCTTTACTCCAATTTTTATATCTTTCTCTTAAATCATCTCGTAGCTGCAGCCAGGCAGAAACATTTTTAACTTTATCATCGTCAACTTCTAAATCATAAAAAATGTCTTTAGCATCTTGGTCAATTTTCAAAACAGCCTGTAATAATTCAATAACAGTAATTTTCTTTCTTTTGGCAATATATGCTTGCTCAAAAGATAATAATAAAGAATTATGCACCTTTAAATTAAAATCTAATTCCTTAAAAAAGTCTTGGCCTGTTTGGGCAGAAAAATAGCCTTTTAACTTATCAATTATTTGCTTGTAATCAATGCCTAGTCTTTTGAAAAACATCATGATAGTAGGAGTGTTAATCACAGATGCCAAGAGTTGCATTGTTCCTACTTCTTGTTTTTTTAAAGCTTCAGCAATTTCTAAACTGCCATGCAAGGCTTCAATAGCTTCAAATTTAAAATATTCAGAAATATCTTGTTTTTCTTTTTTATGTAGCTTATGAAATTTCTCCCAA
>JBDRII010000053.1:0-7300 GCA_043816085.1 Patescibacteria group bacterium
AAAATTGATAACAAAATCAATAATTTAATAAAAAATTATTTTTCAAATAGGGTGGCAAAAAAGAAAGCACCAGGTTTTGAAAAGTTTAGTGAGACGCAAAATAAGAAGAGAATTAGTATTAGATATCAAGACACAGAACAAGTGCATATTGCTTTGGGATTTTTAGGATACAAATATTTACATCCGGATTTACCAGCTGAAGTTTTGCTATCAGTCATTTTAGGCGGAAATATGAGCTCTAGATTATTCATTGATATTAGAGAGCAAAAAGGATTGGCTTATTTTATTAAAGCAGATACTGCCACATATGAAGATACAGGCGGGTTTATTATCCAAGCTGGAATTGATAAAAAAAGAATTTATGAAGCAATTAAAGCTATATTAGATGAACTGGAAAAAATTAAAAAATATGGAGTAAAAAAAGAAGAATTAAAAAAAGCTCAAGATTATTTAGCTGGCCGGGTAGCTTTGGATTTAGAAGATTCTTCGTCTTTGGGGTCATGGTATGGGCAGCAAGAATTATTGGAAGAAAATTTAATTAGTCCAGAAGAAAAGTTAAAACAATATCGAAAAATAACTTCTGACGATATTAAAAGAGTCGCTAATAAAATATTTCAGAATAATAAAATTAATTTGTCAGTAATTGGACCGTTTAAAGATAAAACAAAATTTAATAAAATATTAAAAATTAAATAAAAAATATATGCCTGATCCAAAACAGTGTTATCAAGTTAATATATCAACTTATACGATTTTAAAAGTTGTAGCAGTAATTTTAATTTTAATACTCTTATATTCAATTAAAGAAGTAGTGGGAATTATTTTTGTGGCTTGGGTGTTTGCCTCTGCTATTGATCCGTTAATTGATCGGTTGCAAAGACATAAAATTCCCAGAGGTGTTAGTATTTTAATAGTATATTTATTAGTTTTAATATTAATTAGTGTTATTTTGTTTTTAATTGTTCCACCAATTATTGAACAAGTTAAACAAATTTCAACTACTTTTCCAAATTATTATGAAAGAATTTTAGAGGTTTTTCCGGCAGCTGAAGAAAAATCTGGTATTGATATAAAAAAGAATGTACAGCAGACTTTGGATAATATTAGTAACAGCCTTGGATCTATTGGTAGTGGGGTGTTTAGTGCAGCCGCTAATGTGATAAACGCTATTATTGCCCTGGTTGGAGTTTTGGTAATTACTTTTTACATGACTATTCATGAAGAAGGAATAAAAAGATTTTTACAATTAGTGGCGCCCATTCGAATCCAGCCATATTTGATTCAAAAAATTCATAAAATACAAAGAAAGTTGGCTTCCTGGCTGTGGGGACAAATAATGTTAATGTTGGTTATTGGTACGCTGGCTTTTATAGGATTAAAGATATTAGGTGTCGAATATGCTTTATTATTAGCTATTATTGCTGGTTTGGGTGAATTTATTCCTATTATTGGTCCAATACTTTCTGCTGTTCCGGCTGTTTTCTTTGCTTTTTCAGATTCTCCAATTAAAGCACTTTTAGTAGTAATATTATTTATAGTAATTCAACAATTAGAAAATCATATTATTGTTCCAAAAGTGATGCATAAGGCAGTGGGCTTAAATCCTTTGATAATTATTATAGCCATGCTAGTCGGTGCAAAATTAGCTGGATTTGTGGGTCTGGTACTGGCTATTCCAGCAGCTTCTATTGTTGGTATATTTTTAGAAGACTTTTTTGAGGAGAAAAAGAATAAAGATTTAAAATTAGAAAAAGATCATGATTAAAGGATTATGAGATTAACAGGATTAATTAAGGAATTTTTTAAATAGTAAAATATGGATAAGAAGAAATTTTATATTACAACTGCAATTCCTTATGTAAATGCTAAGCCGCATATTGGTTTTGCTTTAGAGCTTATTCAAACAGATGTTATAGCCCGCTATCATATAATAATTGGAGATGATACATATTTTCTTACTGGTTCAGATGAAAATAGTTTAAAAAATGTAGAAGCAGCGGAAAAAGAAAAAATTACTACCAAAGAACTTTGTGATAGAAATGCCAAAAATTATTTAGATTTAAAAGAAATTCTCAATCTTTCTTTTAATGATTTTATTAGAACTACTGATAAAAAACATTTTAAAGGAGCGGAGAAATTATGGAAAGCTTGCCGGCCTGATGATATTTATAAGAAAAAATATAAAGGACATTATTGCGTTGGTTGTGAGACTTTTTATATGGCTAAAGAATTAGAAGACGGAAAGTGCCCAGAACATAAAACTAAACCAGATATAATAGAAGAAGAAAATTATTTTTTTAAGTTATCAGCTTATCAGCAAAAATTAGAAAATTTAATTGAAACAGATGAAATAAAAATTATTCCAGAATCCAGAAAAAATGAGGTTTTAAGTTTTATTAAACAAGGTTTAGAAGATTTTAGTATTTCTCGGTCTAAAAAAAGAGCTAAAGATTGGGGGGTTCCAGTTCCAGGCGACGCCGAACAGGTAATGTATGTTTGGTTTGACGCTTTATCTAATTATATTACAGCTTTGGATTATAGTGGGGACCAAAAATTATTTAACCAATATTGGCCAGCTGACGTACATGTTATTGGAAAGGGTATTACTAGGTTTCATGCAGTATATTGGCCAGCCATGCTAATGTCTGCTGGGCTGCCCTTACCTAAAACTATTTTTGTGCATGGATATATTACTGTTAATGGCGAGAAGATTTCGAAGTCTTTAGGAAATACGGTTGATCCGGTTGAAATAGTAGAAAAATATGGAGCTGATCCACTTCGATATTATTTATTAAGAGAGATGCCATCAACTGGAGATGGAGATTTTTCTTCAGAAAAATTTATTGGTCGGTATAATAGTGATTTAGCAAATGATCTTGGTAATCTGGTATCTCGGGTAGCTAACATGGTGGACAGATTTTTTGAGGGTGAGCTTCCTGAAGTAGAAATAGAAAATGAGTATAATTTAGAAAAAATAAATAGATTAATTGAAGATTATAAATTTAATGAAGCTTTAGAATATATTTGGAAATTAATTGGAGCAGCCAACCAATATGTTGAAGATGAAAAGCCATGGGAGCTAGCGGCCATAAAAAATATGGATAAATTAGCCAAGGTGCTGACTAAATTAGTATTTTCTGTGAAAGATGTGGCTTTAGCCTTGGAACCATTTTTACCAGCCACTTCGACTGCTATTACCAAACATTTTTCTAAAAAAGTAATTACTAAAATTGATCCGTTATTTCCTAGAATAAATTAATTATTTAAAATACCCGAAGCGTTCCTTCGACAAGCTCAGGACCGCACGGGCAAGAAACTATGAATTTACTAGACATTATATTAATAGTTATTGGAATAATTTTGGTAGTTTTGGCTATTAAATTTTTGAAAAAGATTGTTTTAGCTATTATTGGTTTGATACTAGTAATAGGTGTTTTTGGAACTTTGGTGTATTTTTTAAGCCAATATGAGGCAGCTGCTAATTCGCAAGTGTTAAATTATGTAATGTCTTCTAAAATAGTGGTATTTATAGTAAATTTGATTACTTTTATAGTAAATTTATTTAGTTAGTATGTTAATAGATACTCATGCACATGTAAATTTTAAGGCGTTTGACGAGGATTATAAAAAAGTTCTGGATAAGTCTTTGGATAAAAATATTTGGGTGGTGAATGTGGGATCGCATATCAAGAGTAGTGAGAAAGCTATAGAAATTGCACATCAATATAAAGAAGGCGTTTATGCTTTAGTAGGATTTCACCCACTTCATGTTATGCATCATATGGATGAAGCCCGAGAAGAGGTTTTTGATTTGAAAAAAATGGAAGAGATGCTCCAGGATGAGAAAGTGGTGGGGATAGGGGAAACTGGGTTAGATTTTTTTCGGTTACCTAAGGAAAATGAACAAGAGATAATGACAAAGCAAAAAGAAGTGTTTACAGAACATTTAAAATTAGCAGAAAAATATAATTATCCTGTAACCCTTCATTGCCGGGATGAAAGAGAAGAAGGGGATGCTTATAGAGAAATTTTGGAAACGTTAAAGGATTTTAAAGATATTCGAGCTGTTATTCATTGTTTTAGTGAGGATTGGGAAATAGCTCAAAAATATTTGGATGCCGGGCTACTGATTAGTTTTACTGGTATTTGTACGTTTAGTAAAAAAGCTGAAGAAGTTCAAGATGTAGTAAAAAAAATTCCTCTGGAAAAAATGATGCTAGAAACTGATTGCCCTTATATTTCACCAGAACCTGTTCGAGGTAAACGTAATGAGCCAAGAAATGTAGAACACATAGCCAAGAAAGTTGCTGAAATTAAAGGAATTAGCTATGATGAGGTAGCTTCCACCACTACAAAAACAGCCAAAAAGTTTTTTAATATATAAATTTTCAAAATAGAAATGGATCTAATTTATACAGTAATAACTATAATAGTAACAGTTGTGTTAACCACTGGATTAGTTTATTTTTTATTTAATAAAAAATTTAGTGAGATAGCAGATAATAAAAAAGACGACCAAAGCTTTACTATGTTAAATCAAAATATTCAGGGAATGCATGAGAGGCTAGACAATGCTGCTAAAGTAATGGGCCAAGTAAATAAGGAGCTGGGCCAAGTTCAAGAAATGGGCCGGCAAATGAAAGATTTGCAGGATTTTTTAAAGTCACCAAAACTTCGGGGTAATATAGGTGAGCAGGTGCTAAGAGACATGTTAGAGCAATATTTCCCGCAAAGTTATTGGCAAATGCAGTATAAATTTAAAGAAGGCCAAATAGTAGATGCGATCTTGAAGACCGAACAAGGTTTCATTGGTATTGATTCTAAATTTCCTTTAGAAAATTTTCAAAAAATGGTTAAAGCAGAAACCGAAGACGAAACATTATTCTTTAAAAAGGATTTTGTACGAGATGTAAAAAAACACATTAAAGATATTGCTCAAAAATATATATTACCAGAAGAGGGAACTGTAGATTTCGCTGTTATGTATGTTCCGTCTGAAGCAATTTATTATGAAATTATTAGGAATGATGTTGATTTTCAATCTCATGCTTGGGACAGACAGGTATTAGTAGTTTCACCAAATAGTTTTTATTATTTTTTGAAAGTTATTTTGATGGGTATGCAAGGTCAGAAAATAGAAGCAGCTTCTAAAAAAATAATGGAAATGTTTCAGGCTATTGGCCATGATACAGAAAAATTTGGAGAAGAATTAGGTGTGATGGGAAGGCATCTTACTAATGCTAAAGGTTCATATGAAAGATTAGAAAAAGGATTTGATAAGTTGACTGATCGAGTAGATAAAGTAAAATTATTAAAGTAATGAAAATAAACGATTTTTTCAATTTAGAAAATACTAACCACAAAGATATTTGGCAAGGCTTAGAATATCCCTGGGAAGTTATCCCTAAAATTGAGAGTTTTATTAATGGTGAAAAAAGGATTGATGAAACTGCCAAGATCGAAGAAGGGGCAATAATAAAAGGTCCTTGTATTATAGGAAAAAATGTTGAAATTAGGTCTGGAGCATATATACGGGGGAATGTGATTATTGGAGATAATTGTGTTATTGGAAATTCGTCAGAACTGAAAAATTGTTTTTTATTTAATAATGTTCAAGTTCCTCATTTTAATTATGTGGGGGATAGTGTGCTGGGATATAAAGCTCATTTAGGGGCAGGCGCAATTATTTCTAATCTAAAAATTTCATCATCTGAAATAGTAGTAAAAACCGTTGAACGAGAATATAAAACTGGCTTATCTAAGTTTGGGGCTATTATTGGTGACAATACAGAAATAGGATGTAATGCGGTTATTAATCCTGGTTCAGTAATTGGTCAAAATTGTCTTATTTATCCGCTAACTTCATTTAGAGGAGTTTTGGGAAATAACTTGATATTAAAATCTAGACAACAACAAGATATTTCAATTAAAAGATAATTTTATTATATAATTTAATAATTTAAAATAAAACTATGAAAAAATTAGTTTATTTATGCCCAGTGCTATTATTAGCTATGCTAGTTTTAGTTGGTGCTAGTTGTGAAGTAACAGACACAACTGATACTAACACTACTACCACTAATGAAGTTACGACAAACACTGCAGTTGACACGGAAACAGCTTGGACTAGTGCAACTGATGCTGGAACAATTGCCGAAACTGATGTTAGCGGAACATTAAATGGAGAAGATTTTGTGTTGGCTCATGTTCAGGTTACAAATTGGGATGAGTATTACAGTTGGACATTTTCTGATACTGCACCGGATTCTGAATGTGGAGTAGTAATGGATAATAGTGCTGTTAATTTTTCCTCAAAAGACATTCAAGTAGGAACTTTTGATGCTACTTCAGATGACGTAGAATTTGATGATTATAGCGCTTATTATCACTATGAGCAGGAAAATGGCACTCCAATGAGCGTTAATGTAGATTGGACAGGTAATATCGTAGTAACTGATTTTGATGAGACTGCTGGTACAATAGAAGGATATGTAGACTTTGAATTTGACGATGGCCTAACTGCTATTTCTGGAGCCTTTTCTGGAGAGGTTTGTGAATAGAAAATTTTAAAAAATAGAAAAATGATAACGCCGGGGCACTGAACCCGGCGTTATTAATACGATTAACCGCGGGTGTTCCGTGGTTAATTTATATATTCCCATTTACCTTCGGGCAGGGCCCCGAGTTTTATATTTGAGATTTGGATACGTTTAAGATTAGTTACATGATAATTTAAAGCGCCAAACATTCTTCTGATTTGGCGTTTTTTACCTGTAGTTAAAACTATTTCAAATTCATTGTTATTTAGATATTTTGCACGTTTAGCCATTACTATTCCGTCTTCTTCACCAATGTCTATACCAGCTTTAAATTTATTGATGATATTTTGAGATATTTCTCTTTTTTCTTGGGTGGGTAAATTTATTCTAACTAAATATTTTTTTTCATGATCATTACTAGGGTGGGTGAGTTCTTGCATATAATCGCCGTCATTAGTAACTATGACTAGGCCTTTAGAGTTTTTGTCTAAGCGACCTGCTACAAATAATTTTTCTTTTAGGTTTATAAGTGAAAAAATATTTTTTTCATCTCTAAATTCTCTATTAGTGCAGGTATAGCCAATTGGTTTATTTAATTTAATGTAAATTTTTTTAGTATAATCTGGCTTTACTAGTTTGCCTGCCTGCCGGCCAGGCAGGTTGTTTATTTTTACTTCGTCGTTTTCATCTACTCGGTCACCTAATTTTGCTAATTTTTCATTAACAAAAACCTTATTATTTCTAATAAGGTCTTCGGCTTT
>JBDRII010000054.1:0-4602 GCA_043816085.1 Patescibacteria group bacterium
CGTCATACCCTTGAGATTTAAACTTTTGGGTATACATATTGTGAAGCATTTCATCGTCTTCTACTAAAAGTATTTTTCTCATATTTTTTATTAGTTAATTGTTTGTCTGTATTATATATTATAGCACATTTTTCTACAAGACACAATGTTCAAGAGCGTATCCAGCTTTTAGTATTTGATTTTCACCAAATTGAGGTCCCATTAATTGCAAACCCACTGGCAAGCCATCTATTTTGCCAATTGGCATAGATAGCGCGCATATTCCAGCTAAAGACGAAGAGGCAGTAAAAATGTCCTGCAAATATAGCTGGAGCACGTCTTTTATTTCACCTATTTTAAAAGCTATGTTTGGTGTGGTTGGGCTGGCAATTACATCTACTTCTTTAAAAGCATCCTCAAAATCTTTTTTAATAAGTGTTCGAACTTTTAAGGCCTGGTGATAATATTTATCTTGATAACCAGCAGACAAACTAAATGTACCCATCATTATTCTTCTTTTTGGTTCATCGCCAAAACCTTTGGCTCTGGTTTCTTTATATGTGGCTTCTAAAGTTTTTTCGTCTGATCTGAAACCATATTTAACTCCGTCGTATCGGGAAAGGTTAGAGGAAGCTTCAGAATCCATAATAATATAGTATGTAGCAATAGCATCTTTAGTATGGGGTAAGCTAATATTTTTTATTTTAGCTCCTAGCTTTTTATATAGCTCTATTTTTTCTAGAACTTGTTTTTTTATCTCTTCGTCTATGCCCTCTACTTCAAAATATTCTTTGGGCACTCCTATAATCATTCCCTTAACGCCTTCTTCTAATTGGGCCAAATAATTATCTACTTTTTTAGGAGGAGTAGTGGAATCTAAATCGTCTTGACCAGCCAAAGCTTCTAACAAAATTGCTGAATCGCGAATATCTTGAGTAAAAAATCCAACAGTATCAATAGAAGAGGCCAGGGCAATTAAGCCATATCTAGAAATCCGGCCATAAGTTGGCTTGAAGCCTACGCAGCCACAAAAACTAGCTGGCTGCCTGACAGAACCACTAGTGTCTGAGCCTAGGGCAAATACAGCTTCACCTGAAGCAACGGCCGCAGCCGAACCAGAAGAAGACCCACCAGTTACATGTTTATTATTATGTGGATTTTTAGTAGGACCATATGCAGAATTTTCGCCAGAAACTCCCATAGCAAATTCGTCCATATTGGTTTTTCCCAGAAGTGGAGATTCGTCCAACTTTTTAATGGCAGTAGCAGAATATGGTGGTTCATAAATTTCTAATATTTTTGAACCAGCTGTGGTTACATAATCTTTGACGCAAAACACGTCTTTGGCAGCAAAAGGAATGCCAGTTAAATAATCAGCTTCACCTTTTTTGATAATACTATCGGCATATTCTGCTTTGGCCAGAGCTTTGTCTTCATTGCAGCTAACAAAAGCATTTAGATCTGAATCTTTCTTCTTAATAACTTCTAAATGTTTTTTGGTTAATTCAACAGAAGTAATTTTTTTGCTTTTTAACTGTTGGTGTAAATCAAATATTGTTGGCATTATAATTGGGTTATTTTAAATGAATATCTTCTTAACTCTTATTAAATTATTACCAGTGTCTGGAGCACAGTTTAATAGATCTTCTCTGGGATAATTGAAATTTACTTTGTCTTGGCGTTTAACATTTTTTAAGCCTGTTACTTGGCTGGTTGCTTTAACTTTTTTTGTATTAACTTTATTTAAATTATCCACATAACCTAAAATCTCATTAAAGTCGGCTTGCATTTGCTTTAATTCTGCTTCACTTAGGTTTAATTTGGCTAATCCTGCTACTTTTTTTATTTGAGATGATGATATTTTCATGCAATTATTATAGCAAATATATTGACATAAAACCAATTTTAAGATATTTTAGAGGTGCTTTGGGGACCCTTTCCAGCAACCCTGGAAAGAGTTAAGATCGCCGATCCGAGACTTCCTATCGGTTTGCCATCCTGACAACCACGTAACCCAAAGCCTCTCTCACCGCTCCCAGGTGCTACCTGGTGAAATCTAGTGAGATCCCTCCTCTTGTGGTCAGTTAATTGCTGCCCGCCGACCAGAAGAGGAAGAAAGTAGCAGCCATGTCCTCCTACCTGTCCCACCCCGGACAAAGGATAAGCTGCTATTGAGATTGCACCTCTGCCTTTGGGCGGAGTTATAGAGGGTGTTTGGACTAGTCCGGCGCCCTCCTTTTTTTTAAAGTAGTTTTAAGAAAGCAGTCTCATCTATTATTTCAACGCCTAATTTTTGAGCTTTGTTGTATTTAGATCCGGGATCAGTGCCAGCTACAACATAATCTGTTTTTTTGGAAACAGATGAGGAAATGTCTCCGCCTTGTAAGCGGATTTTTTCTTTGGCTTGGTCTCTGGTCATGGAATCAAGACTGCCAGTTAACACAAAAGTTTTATTTTTAAGTTTTTTATTATGAGAAATTTTAGGGTTAACAAGAGTGACGCCCGATGTTTTTAAATTATCTAATAATTTTAAGTTTTTCTGGTCTTGAAAATATTCAAATATTGATTTAGAACTAGCCTCGCCTATTTCATGCATGGCATCTAAATCTGTTATGCTGGCATTTTGAATTTTTTCTAAAGATCCAAAATGATTAGCCAGGTCTATGGCTGTTTCCTCACCCACATGCCTTATTCCCAATGCATAAATAAATCTGGATAAAGCAATATTTTTAACATTGTTTATAGATTCAACTAAATTGCTGGCTGCCTTCTGGGCAAATCTTTCTAAGGGTTCTAAATCACCAACTTGTAAATTAAAAATGTCGGCAGCATCAGAAACTAGGCCTTCGTCTATTAACTGATCAATTATTTTAGGGCCAAGACCTTCGATATCAAATCCTTTTTTAGAAACAAAGTGATAAAGATTTTCTTTTTCTTGAGCAAAACAATTATTATTTGTGCAATAATGAGCAGCTTCTCCTTCTTTTCTCTCTACTTTTGAATTACATGCAGGACAGTTAACAGGAAAATGAAATGACTTGGCATTACTAGGCCGTAATTTAGTTAGAACTTTAATAATATCTGGGATAATGTCTCCAGCTTTTTGGATAATTACAGTATCACCAATTTTAATCCCTAATCTCTTAATTTCGTCTTCATTGTGAAGGGTGGCCCGAGAAACTATGCTACCAGCAATAGGTACTGGCTTTAAATGAGCCACTGGAGTAAGGGCACCAGTGCGGCCTATTTGGACTTGAATGTCTTCTACTGTTGTAGTAGCTTCTTCAGCTGGAAATTTATAGGCAATGGCCCCGCGATGGGTCTTACCTACTGTTCCTAATTTTTGATATATTTTATTGGAATTAACCTGTAATACTACACCATCTATCCAATGGCCTAATTTGTCTCTATTTTTTATTGCTTGGTTTTTAAAAACCTCAACCTCATTTAAATTTTTACAAAACTTAGCATAGCGGTCTGTTTTAAAACCCATTTTTTTTAATATCTCGTGTTTATCTTGATGAGTTTCTTCACCTAAATCAGTTATTAGATGATAGGCCATAAAATTTAAATTTCTGGAAGCTGCGATTCTGGGATCAAGCTGACGAATAGAGCCGGCTGCTGTATTTCTAGGATTTGCATATTCTGGCTCGCCCCTTTTTTTCTGTTCAGTATTTATTTTTTGGAATGTGATTTTATCCATTAATACTTCACCCCTAATTTCAACTCGGCCTTTATAATCACCTTTTAATTTTAAAGGAATGCTTTCAATGGTTTTAATATTACTTGTAACATCTTCGCCAATTTTGCCATTGCCTCTAGTTACCCCATTTTTTAATATATTATTTTCGTAAATTAAAGAAATTGCCAGACCATCAAATTTATATTCAGCATAATAATCTAATTTTTCATTTGGCACTAATTTTTGGATCCGTTCTTGCCAATCTTGCATTTCTTGTAAAGAAAAAACGTCATTTAAAGAAAGCATACGAACTTCATGCTTTATTTTATGAAATTTATCTAAAGCCTGGCCGCCTACTCTTTGGTTAGGGGAATCAGGGGTTATGAGATCTGGAAATTGACTTTCCAAACCATCTAATTCATGTTTTAATGAATCAAGAGCGCTGTCAGATATTTCCTGTTTATCTAAAACATGATATAAATATCGATGGTGCTCAATTTCCTGTTTTAATTTATCAATCCTTTTTTTAGCTTGTATTTTATCCATATATGAGAAAATTCATTAATATATTACTTATTTTAGCAATTTTTGGACTTTTAGGCTATATAGCCTATCTTAAATTTGATGTTCCAGAAGATGTTCAAAATGTGATTAATGTGGTTAAAAAAGATGAGAATTCATGGTCGTTTGCTGTGGTGGGTGATCATGAGGGGGCTGGAACTGTTCCTAAAAAAATAGTTGAAAAAATAAATAGTGATAATGATATTGAATTATTAATAAATGTAGGAGATCTAGTAGCTACTGGAGAAGCGGAAGAATTTGAAGAATTTTTAGAATTATATGAAACATTAAAAATTCCCTGGTCTCCAGTTTTGGGAAACAATGATATGGGATCAGTTTTAGATTATGATGACACAAATTATAAAAAATATATAAGTAAT
>JBDRII010000055.1:0-16352 GCA_043816085.1 Patescibacteria group bacterium
GGTAAAAGCGCCTGAGCCTGAATTGGGCTTGGTTCTGAAATCTCCTTAGTTGCTAGAATATCTAACAAGGCCGGAGTAACTCCCAGACTTTCAAACGTGATGTTTTTTGTGATTTCTTTTTTTTCCATAAATAAAAATAACGTATTACTCATTAACTCGAGGAATACGTTACAATCTGTTACTAGATTTGAGTACACCCAGAGAGCCTATTATTTATAGGCTATTAATTAATCTGTGGAAGTATATAGCATCACTCACTTTATGTCAAGATAAGGCTATGCGTTTTTATTGAATATTATTGTTTTTCAGATAAAGTTTCAGCTTTTACAAAGACATAATAATTATCATTATTGCCCTTAATTTCAGTATCCTCAGGAACATCTTTGGGAATAAGGAGAAATATTCCTTTGTGCCCATGGTCTATAGCTTGTTTTATTAGATTTGCTTGTGAGTAATGGATTAAGAATCGCTCAGTAGAAGAATCATTAACTTCAGTGACGATTGGCAGTCTGCCAGCTTGCCTTTCTTCAGCTAGATTCATTTTTTTTGAGGGTGGATTTTCTAGATTTTTTCGAAAGTGTGCATCTGGACGATCTTTATCAGGGTAACAGTCATCTAATCGAAACCCCTCTCTTAATCGCATTCTAGAACTAGCAAAATTATCAAGCCAGATAGCAGTTCGCATTACATCTTTTCCAGCTTCTTTAGCAATTCTTTCTTGTTCAGCTGCTAAAAATTTTCCTATACCTCTTTTATCTTCACGAATTAATGTACCCGAAGCCCAAGCTTCATTATCTTCAATAATTTTTCCTTTAGTGCCACTTTTAAGCACTATTTCAGTTGAAGCTACAACTTCCCCATCTTCTTTAACGACACATAGGGCCAACTCTTTATTTTTAATTTGTTCAGCTCTAATTGGAGTTGTGTCTTCAACCCATTTTATACCAGGTTTAGAATAACCTACCACATTCTCAAAACTAAGTTGAGCTTTAACAGCGTCTAGGTCTTGCCCGTCTAATCGTTCTATTTTTGGGATTGGCTCTTTTTTTTCTTGAATTGGCGCTGCCATATGTTTTTAAATAGTAATTTATTAAATTTATTTTTTATTATCCTATCTTAATTGTATTAAAAAATATCTAGAAATTCTAGGTGCTGTTTTATTCGATAATAATATCTAAATCTTTTAATAAAGATAAAACTTCAGGACTAGAAAACTTGGTTTTTTTTAATATATTATTTTCTGGATTAATAGAATAATTTAATGCCCCAACAAAGTTTGCCTTAGTAAGATTTGTATTATGAAAAACACTTTCCTCAAAAATTGATTTTGAAAAATCAGCTTTAGTTAAGTCAATATCAATAAAATCAGTTTTTCTAATTTCACATTCAGTTAATAGGGTGTTTTTAAGATCAACGTTTGAAAAGTTACAATATATTATAATGCATTTGATAAATTTGATTTTAAGGAGTTGAAGTTTGAATTTATAAAATTTAATACCAACTAATTTACAATTATTAAATTCTACGTCTTTTAATTCAGATTCAGGGAATTTAGTAAGACTAAAGTTACAGTTTTTAAATTTACAATCAGAGAATTCAGTATTAATAAAATTACTTTCTGTGAAATTACAATTTTCAAACTGACAATCAAAAAAAGATTTTGCTTTTATAGATTGTTTAGCAAGATTAAGTCTTTTAAATTTTTTATTATTAAACTCTTTTTCTTCAAGTAGCATAAAATGATTATATCAAAAAACACCTAAAGATTCTAGGTGCTTTTTTATTTGGGTCGGTTGGTAGACCAAGTTAGAACCTGTTTTATGCAATTAAAATATTACCCCACAGCCTGACTCACTATATTTCCTTATTATCTCTTAAGCTGTCAAACCATTGTGTAGCTTCCTGTAAAAATAATTTTCTATTTTGTTGAATTTTCTTGGGAAGTTTATTTAATTTTTCTTTTTTTAAATCTTCTGGATTTAATGTTTCAAATATTTTACCATTAGACGAAACAGCAATATTCATATTTGTTTTTCCGTTCCAATGAACATTAGCTGGAAAACCTAATTTTTTCATTGGTTTATCCCAAGTTGCGTCAATGGTCACCCAATTGTCATTAACTAAAATTTTTATGAAATTGTGAAAATCAATAATATCGTCCCGCTCAAGAATAGATTTAATATTTTTTGGAAAATTTATCGATAAATCATTAAAATGATGAACGATTAAAAACTTTTTTACTTTAATTCCAATTTCCTCATAAAGCTCTTTTAGTAGTTCATGTTTTCCAGAGCAAGTGCCTTTATTTTGTTCATAAACGTCTTGCGGATTTCTGGAATTAATATTTCCGTAAGGAATATCCCTAACTTTTTCAAAAAGAGTAATTATTTTCTGTTGAAGTGGCTGATTATCAGCCCACTCGTTAATTATTTGTTTTCTTAACGTTGATTCCATTTTTTTTATTTAATCACTTTTCACTATATCAAAAAACACCTGAGATATCCAGGTGCTTTTTTATTGGGGTGGTAGACCGGATTTGAACCGGCAACCGCTCGAACCACAATCGAGTGCTCTACCATTGAGCTACTACCACCATATTATTTGTAACAATAGTTACGTAGCGGTGGATGGATTTGAACCATCGACTTCACGCTTATGAAGCGTGCGCTCTAACCCCTGAGCTACACCGCCTTATTAATTGCCTTAATAAGACCTGATACTTGATAAAATAAATCTGAGCTTTTAATTATTGTAATTCTTAAGGTACCATAATGTTGATTTATATTATCATATGTTTTAATGTTTTTTGTTTTTTTAAATGATGCTTTTTGAAATTGAGAATGAGACAAGCCGGTGATTGTTTTCCAATATTTTTGTACGTCGTTAATCCTTTTTTTATGGATATAATTAATTCCAATTTGTAGTCTAAAATTTTCATTTGGAATATGAAATAATTCTCTAAACCATTTCAGTATTAATTCAATTATTTCTGGATCTGAGTTTGAAAAAGAAATTTTTCTTTCAGTTTTTCCGCCTTCACCCCAATACAGAGCCAGTCCAATTAATAATAATTCTCTATTATTAATTTGTGTAATCTTTTTTTCTCCTTCTTTTTCCCAATAATTGATTTTATCTATCCTTTTTTTCTTTTGAGTCTCCGCTCCCTTCATTCTACCTATATAGCTAGCTTGTTTCATTTTTTCTTCTAGAAGCCTTATATGTTCGTTAGATAATTTAATATCACTACACCAGAGGCTGACCGTTCCTTTACTGACTTTTAATTTATCTGCAATATCTTTTATACTGTTACCCTTTCTTCTTAAATTGCGCGCTTCTTTCTTTTTAATTGGCTTAGCCATTTTAAAACGGTTAATAATAATGATATACTTCATCATATCATGTGTTTGGAAATGGTCAATTGATTTTCAATGAACTTTTAAATGATACCTGAGCAATTATACTATAAAAATAAAATTTGTCCAGCATTTTTTAAAATGGTATACTTTTATTTAGTTATTAATTAAATATATATTTATGCATCCATTGCTAGCCTCAATTATTGCCACAATTATCGTAAGTCTAATTGCTTTGATAGGTATAGTTTTTATTTCCATCAAAGAAAAGCAATTAAAAAAGATGCTCCTTCTTTTAGTTGGTTTTTCTGCTGGCGCCTTAATAGGCGGTGCTTTTTTACATATTTTACCTGAAGTATCAGAAGAAGTTGGCCTAGATAAAGTAGGCTTATATATTGTTGTAGGTTTTTCCTTATTATTTATTATAGAAAGGATACTAAACTGGCATCATTGTCATGAGGGTGAATGCGATGTCCATACTTTTGCTTATACTAATTTAATTGGCGACAGTATCCATAATTTTGTCGACGGCCTAATTATTGCTGCTAGCTTTGTCATAGATTTTCAATTAGGCATAGCCACTACCTTAGCAGTGATTGCTCATGAACTTCCCCAAGAGATTTCTGACTTTGGTGTGTTATTATATGCCGGCTTTTCTAAAGCCAAAGCCTTAGCTTATAATTTTCTAACAGGTCTTTTAGCAGTCTTTGGTGCAATAGTTGGGTATTTTTTATCTAACCAAGCCGAAAATTTTGCGACCTGGCTTCTTCCCTTTGCTGCTGGCGGATTTATTTATATTGCTGCTTCAGATTTAATTCCTGAACTGCATAAAGAAAAGCAAATTAAAAAATCCCTATTATCTTTTTTAATGTTTGCCCTCGGCATTATGTTTATGTTAGTAGTTAAAATGATTTTTAAATAAAATGCTTCAAAAACAATATTTTCCAATTTTAGCTTTAATCTGTTTATTATGTGTTACCTTTATAGTTCACATCAGAGTATTAGATGTTTTTTTCCTGTCTGATGATTTTGGATATATTTTATTAGCCCGCGAAGTGAGCCCAGTAGAAAGTTTAAAATTGTTTTTCACAGAAAATGATCTTGGCTCAGGCAAGGGCTTGTTTAGGCCATTGGTAGATATTGCCTTTAGCGTTGCATATCAGTTTTTTGGATTCACTGCCAAGGGCTATCATGCTATAAGTTTAATATTACACACTCTCATTGCTTGGCTGGGCTATTTATTAATTTTAAGAATAAGCAAAAATCATGCTTTTGGTTTTTTCAGCGCTCTCTTGTTTATAATCTACCCCATGAATCTAGAAACTATTGCCTGGCTTTCAAACTGGACTACGCTCGTCTCTTCTCTATTTATAATGCTCTCCCTGTTTTTGTATTGGGAATATCAGCGTAAAAGAAATAAGCTATATTTTGCCGCCTCACTTTTAAGCGTTTTAATATCCCTTTTAGCCAAAGAAACAGCTATTATCATCCCCATTGCTTTTATATTGCTCGACCTAGCCAAACACCAGGTAAATAAAAAATATACTAAACATATTTTTAAATATTGGCCAAATTATGTCTGGTCAGCAATTGTAGTGGTTGGTTTTTTTATCTGGCGTTTTCTTATGCTTATGGGAAAGGGCGGTTATCGCACTGAAGCAGGTGAATCAATTTACAAAAATATTTCCTGGAATGAAATTTTTTCTTATTGGATGACCATAAAATTATTTTTTCTAAATTTTCTAAACGACCAAGTTTTTGCTTTTCAAAACAGAATAGAAATAATTTATTGGGGCGTAGGAATTTTATTATGCATATTATTTATTTTGTATATTTTCAATAAAAATAAAACTATTCCAGCTGCCTGGATAGGATTTGGCTTTATTTGGATATATTTATTTGCCCTACCAGCTTTTAATCTAATTAATAATATCCACCCTGATCTTTCTTCTTCTCGTTTCCTATATTTATCAAGTTTTGGTTTTTGCATTGTCCTTACAGTTTTACTCTTGGATTGTGTTCATAATCAAAATAAAAAATTAAATTACGCTAAAGGCATAATAATTGGATTATTTATATTAAGCTTCTCTTTCTTTGCTTATAAGAATCAAGTGCCATGGCTAGAAGCTTCGGCCCAAGTTCAATTTATTGGCAATCAAGTTCAGGAGCAGGTAGATGACCCTCTAGAAAATTCAAAATTTTATTTTAAAAAATTACCAGACAATTGGTTTGGCGCTTATTCCCTTCGAAACGGCATAGAAAATTATTTATTACTAATGTATGACAAACCCCCAGGTTATCTAGAAGCTAAAAAGGCTGATAGATACACAGACAAAAAAAAGGCCAAAGTTAACGCCGCAACATTTAACGAAAATATTTACATGTTTAAATACAACGAAGAAAAAAATATTCTAAAAAAACTGTACTCACTTTAATGTACCCTCGGTAGGAATCGAACCTACATCGCAGGATTAGAAATCCCGTGTTCTATCCATTGAACTACGAGGGCGCATTGCCTTATCATTGTTCTATCCATTTTATCCTCCGGAGCCCGAAGGGCGAAGGGGGATGAACTACGAGGGCGCGTTGGTTTTTCAACCTAGATAATCTAGCAAAAAAAAATCAAAAAGTCAATGAAAAATAATTTTAGGCCTCAAATTCATTTGGGGTTTAAAATTAAATAGTTTTCTGTTAGTATTCAATCATGATAATAAAACTCCCAGAACACATAGAATTCGTTCTAAACCAGTTAAAAGCTGGTGGTTTTGAGGCATATATAGTAGGCGGCTGTATGCGAGACTTATTAATGAAAAAAGAGCCCAAAGACTGGGATATTACTACTTCAGCTCTGCCTAAAGAAATAGAGAGAACATTTACTTCCTCTTATTATAATAATAAATTTGGCACAGTTGTGGCCCAAGTTAATGGTGAAGAAGTAGAAATTACTACTTACCGCTCTGAAGCTAATTATTCTGATAAACGCCATCCAGACAAAGTTGAATTTGGAGTAAGTTTAGAAGAAGACTTAAAACGAAGAGATTTCACCATGAACGCCCTAGCCTATGATGGAAAAAATACTATCGATTTATTTGATGGCAAAAAAGATATTCAAAACAGTAAAATAAAAGCCATTAATGATCCAGACGAAAGATTTAATGAAGACGCCCTTAGAATGCTTCGGGCAATAAGATTTTCTGCCCAATTAAATTTTAATATTGAAGATAAAACATATAAATCAATTTGTAAGCATAAAGAGTTGATTAAGCATGTGTCAGGTGAACGCATCAGAGACGAACTAATGAAAATTATAGATTCAGACGATTCTTTAAAAGGAATTTGGTTATTAAAAGAATCAGGTTTACAAAAAATTATACTTCCCGAATTAGAAGAAAATGTTGGCTTGGCTCAAAACAAACATCATCCATACACCTCTTACTTTCATGCACTGCTCTCAATGCAGTTTTGTCCCTCTGACGATCCTTTAGTCAAATTAGCTGCTTTACTTCATGATATTGGCAAGCCTCAAACCAAACAAGGTGATGGTTTAAATGCTACTTTTCATAATCATGAAATGGTTAGCCGGAAGCTAGCCAAGAAAATTATGCGGCGTTTAAAGTTTTCTAAAAAAGAAATTGACCGAACCTGTCATTTAATTCGCCATCACATGTTTTATTATAATATTGGAGAAATTAGTGATGCTGGAGTAAGGCGAATCATAAAAAGAGTAGGTCTAGAGCATTTGCAAGACTTAATTGATATAAGAATAGGCGACAGATTAGGCTCTGCTTGCCCCAAGGCCAAGCCATATAAATTACAAGAGCTGGAAAATCGGATAGTAGAAGTACAAAAAGATCCAATTGATACAAATATGCTAGTTCTGGACGGACATGCTATAATGGGATTAACAGACTTAAAACCTGGGCCAGAAATTGGTATAATATTAAATAAGTTATTAGAAGAAGTATTGGACGATCCCAAGCTAAATAACCAGGGATATCTAACCAAAAGAGCAGTAGAGATTTATAAAGAATTAGATAATATAGACATAAGCAAAGTAAAACAAAATATTGGCGCAAAAGCTGAAAAACTCGACTCTGATGAATTAAAGAAAGAGTTTCCAAAAGAATAGTAGCACGGGGGTTCCATCCCCTGTGCCAAAAAAAATAAAATAGGAGGATAAATATGAAAAAAATAATAATATTTACTTTGTTAATAGGCTTAATGCCTTTTGCTACTAATGCAGCCATAGATGCTTTTGGCATGAACATGCATCTAAGAGAAAGAGTAACTTCAACCAAATGGGACGATGCCATTGACCTAGCTGGTGAAGCCAATATCAAATGGGCCAGAGAGCAGTTTAATTGGGATGTTATCGAGCCCAACGACGATACTTTTTCCTGGACTCAATATGATACTATTATTGGCAAATACAGCGCTGCTAATATAAATGTAGTAGGCCTAATCACAAATAGCAGTTCTTGGTCATCATCTAACCCTGGCTCCAGTGACTATTATCACTATCCTCCAGACATGGATGCTTGGAAAGATTATGTTTATGAATTGGCCTTGCATTATAAAGATGACATTGATTACTGGGAAATATGGAATGAGCCAAATTTAGATGGCTCTTGGGAAGACGAAGTAGACGCTGAAGAATATGCCACATATTTAAAAGCAGCCTATGACAAAATAACCGAAGCCAACCCAGATGCAAAAATTATTATTGGTGGTATGTCAGGAACAGATACAGTATATTTGAATACTTTGTTTGAATTTATAGATGAAAATTATAATTATGCTCCTTTTGATATAGTAGCTGTCCATCCTTATCGAGTAAAAGACGATAATTTTAATTACACTCCAGAAGAAACCGTCACCGGCTTAAATACTCTAGTTACAGATTTATATAATCTAAAAGCCACGCTTAGAAAAAATAGCCATGGCTCAGTGCCAATTTGGCTAACTGAATTTGGCTGGTCTACTTACGCCGACGGCGTTTATGATAAAACCCAAGCCAGCTTGTTAATGCGCCAAATAGTGTTGGCCTTAAGCGTCCCTGATGTTAATAAACTTTTTTGGTATGATTTTAGAGATGATTCAGATTCTGAAAGCTATGTTGAATCTAATTTTGGAATTTTAAATAATAATTGGAGCAAAAAAATCGCTTTTTATACTTATAATAATTTAGCCGAGCGGCTTTATGGTGCTACCTATCAGTCCCCTCAATTATTAAATAAGAGTACAATAGATGATTTTTCTAATGCCAATTCCTGGAAATTTAAAGGCACCCTCAATGCTGAAGGCAGCATCACTGAAAGTGGTAGTAATAAATTAAAAGTTCATTATGAATTCACTGGGGAAGATACAAATAGCTATGCTCCTATTTCCAAAGAAATAATTTTGCCCGCCAAAGCTAGAATTTTGCAATTTAGAGCCAAGGGCACAAATTCTACTACTGAGCTTCGGCTAAGGGTAAAAGACACTACTGGAGAAATATTTCAATACAATATAGGCTATCTACCCCAAGAATGGCTAACTTACAGAGTAGACCTGACAAATTATTCTGGTAATTGGAATGGAGATGCTGATGGCAAAC
Organism: Patescibacteria group bacterium; assembly: GCA_043816085.1. Taxonomy (GTDB): domain Bacteria; phylum Patescibacteriota; class Patescibacteriia; order UBA9570; family JAHJKD01; genus JBDRII01. The sequence continues at coordinate 8,950 of JBDRII010000055.1, forward strand.
TAGACCGCCCTCTTAAATTCCAGTCTTTTGTATTAGATGATAATCCAGATGGCTCCAAAGACACTGGCAATGTTTATTTTAGAAAATTAAAATCCAGCTCTTATGCCGGAGTTCATGTATATAAATTCAAGAAAAGTGGTTTACCTACTTATGTTATTTGGAATACCAACGGATTCAAGCGCATTACTTTAAAACTTTCAAAAGCTACTCGTATCAGAGTAGTAAAAACCAGAAGCACTTCAACCAAATTAAACACCAATCATAAATTTAATCTAAAAATTGGCACTCGGCCAAAAATTATTCAGGTAATTACGCAGGAGTAGCAATATTTACATTTTGAAGGCGAGAATCGCGATTCTCGCCTTCATTTTATTTATCCATATTCTTCCCGTGATACTTCTTATAAATATCTCTAAGATGCTTATCTGTTACATGAGTATATATTTGAGTTGTGGTAATAGATGAATGGCCAAGCATTGCCTGAACAGACCTTATATCTGCTCCAGAATTTAATAAATCTGTGGCAAAACTGTGTCGCAGAGTATGAGGGGTTACTCTTTTTGTTATCCCAGCTATTTTTGCATACTTCTCTACTATTCGCTCAATGCTTCGAGGAGAAATTGCAGATTCTTCCTCTCGACCTTTCTTAGCTCGGTCATGGGCCACAAATAAATAAGGTGAAGTGTCCATCCGTCTCAATTTTAAATATTCTTCCAAATGATACCTAGCTTGATTAGATAAAAATACCACTCGGATTTTTCCGCCCTTACCTCGCACACTAAACTCTTCTCTTTTTAAATTAATATCTTCTTTTTTTAAGTTAGCAATTTCTGATACCCGAAGTCCAGTAGAAAATAATACTTCTAAAATTGCTTTGTCTCTAAATTTTATAATTTTCTTCCCCTTAATTAGCATTGGCGCTTCTAACATCTTTTCTAAATCTGAAATTTCTAAAAATTCCACTTGTCGTTCTTGTTGTTTTTGTAATTCTATCTTTTCTGGCGCCAAAGTTTTGATATCTTGCTTAGCTAGATATTTTAAAAATGATCGAACAGCAATTACATGATAATTTTGCGTATTTTTTTTTAAAGACTCCCCAGTTCTTTCATCCGTCATCCGATTCAAATAAAGTCGGTATTTTTTTATTAAAGGAAGATCAATTTGAGAGGGGGATAAAATGCTAGCCCACTGAATAAAACGATCTAAATAAAAATCATAGTTCTTTATAGTAGCCTGTGACCGGTTTCTCTCAATTTCCAGATATTCCAAAAATTCAGTTTTTAATTGTGATAAATTATTTTGTGTCATGATAATTTTATTGTACGACACATATACTTTTTTGACAAACTTATATTTTTATATATTATTACAATTATTAAAATAACTGATATACCTAGGTTCCCCATCTCCACGAAGTGGAGAGGGGGACAGGGGGTGAGGCCATGAAAAACCTATTCAAAAAAATAATCAACTTCCTAGACCTAGACACAATTCCTAAATTCTTAAGCTTTCTAGCAGAGCTAGTCCCCTTTGTAGGAATCGGTTATGCTATTATTGGCTACAATCTAGCCGGACAAAAACTTAAAAAAATCGATCGCCTTATATATATAGTGGGCGAAATTATTGCTTCTGGGCATATCATTAATGCCGTTAGACACAGTGTCGCTAAACATGGTACTAAAAAAGCTGCAGGCCAATTTGCTAAAGCCACTGCTCAAAGTGCAGGCGTTAAAATTGGTGAAAGAGCAGTCTCAAAAGCCCAAAAAACCGCTGTGAATAAAATCATTAAGTAATCAAAATAACTTAATTAAATTAACAATATTTTCCCTATTTTTAGGGTTTTTTTATTGGGTTCCCCATCTCCACGATTAGTGGAGAGGGGGACAGGGGGTGAGGTCTTGACACATTATTACTTTTAATATAATCTATTCGCCAAGTGTCACGTGGGGAGCAGAAGCTCTGCCTTATACGTTGAGAGCTCTGCCTTCAAGCTGTTGCGGATCCTGTTGTGGGAACCCTGATGCGCGAATAGAGCCTCCCCCAAGAGAAGCCAGGCTTCCCCCCACGTGGCACACTTTGTTTGATTCGTTCCTATTTCGATAGGAACGTGTCTCATATACATGGACTCTCAGGGTTGGGCCTTCGCTCCTTCCTGGCCGACGGCGCAATTGGCCCACCCTGTTTGTCCGCGGAATGTGCGTGGAGGTGTAGGTTAGCGGTCGGACGGCCTCCCCCTCCCACCGACCCCAACCTCCCTCCACGCACCCACTTTCTCTATAACATCTTCAAATATATAAAATCCTGTTTAATCGCAGGATTTTTTATTTCCTCACACTAAAGTGTGAGTGCAGGTTACAGACTTAAGTCTTTAAATCTGCCCTCAGGTTTTAACCTGAGGATATAAAAATCTACCCTTGACAATTTCTTCAAAATTGCTATTATTCTCCCACTACTACCGCCTGTTTGAGTGATAAGGAGCACTCAGCATGAGCCTGGTAGAAGAACAATGAAAGCCTCCTCTGGGAGTCAACGCCCCGCATGAGTGTGATTTTCATCGTTCCAGGCCAAGGACGCCACCCCCTCCTGCCATTCGGCAATCCGCTAGTCCTTGGTTCATGGAAAGGTCGTGAGTATCGCCCGCCACGGGATACCACCGCAACGATCTTTCCATACTGAAAGTTCCTGCCCTGAAATATTGGGCAGTTCACATGGGACCCTCTCGGTCAGATTTTCAACAGGGGTCTGGTCAGACGCGGTCCTTCGAGGGGAGGGAGTGTTGTGCTAAACGCGTGCCCCCGCGTGACACTCCCTCTCCTCCCTTGCTCTTTCCAGGAAGTCCCGGGGAATGATCCCCGTTTTCTTCGTCAGTAGGTGTAACCAGGAAAGCATTGGTAACCATGCCAGACCCATGCAAAATTCCTGCTACCAACGAACCTACTGATCCGGCCTTTCTAGAGGCTCTTCAGCCTCGGCCCAGTATTAAAAACATGCATTCGCGTGTGATTATACTGGGTTTCCATTCATATTTGACGCATTTTATATATATGGTATACTAGTTTTTACAAATTTATTAACAATTTAACAATTAATACGGTATCTCGGCTTGGGGTTTTACACACTTGCCTTGGATACCGCGCATAAGCATAAAAGTATGATTACAAAGCTACAAAAAGACAACATTATTAAAAAGTACGCCACTCACAAAGGTGATACTGGCTCCCCTCAAGTGCAGATTGCACTTTTAACAGCTGAAATTGAGGATCTAACAAAACATTTACAAAGCCATAAAAAAGATTTTTCTTCCCGCAGAGGCCTATTAAAGAAAGTAGGTCAACGAAGAAGGCTAATGAAGTATTTGAAAAAAGACAATGCTGACGCCTATGAAAAACTAATCAAGGCTTTAAAAATAAAAGATTTAAGTCTCTAATTAAAACCCCTTTTTTGGGGTTTTTCTATTTTAATTAAAATTATGACTAACAAAAAATCTGGAATATTATTTATAAGTTTTATTCTAATCGTAGGATTAATTTTAGTATTATATTTTATTTTTTGGAATCAAACAGATCAGGAAATTTTAAATACTAATACTAATAATAATTTAAATGTAAATAATAATAAAAATACTAATATAGAAGTTAATGAAAATACTAATGAATCAGTTTCAGTTCCAAACACAGAAACATTTGAATTTACATTAAACGACCAGGAAGTTATATTATCAGAAGAATTTGCAGAAGATATGTATATTCATGATTTTGACGAAGAAAATAGTTTAACTATTATGTCTACTGACTTAGAGGGTATTGCCAAAGAAAGCCTTTCTATTACGGACGAAGAAGAAATAATAATAGACGGACAAACTGGAGTAAAATTAACAGGTGGAAACATGAAAGACGGATCAACTGAATATATAGTATTAGTTGAATACAATGACTGGCTATATCATTTTACAGGTGATGAAGATTTTTTAGACGATTTAGCTAATAATTTTGAATTTACTAATTAAAAATTTAAATAATTAAAAATTAATATTTCTGGTCAATAGACATATAGACTCAATAGAGTCTGGAGTCTGTTGATCAGACCAAAAAGTTATGAACGAACTTAAAAAGTATGAGCTAGAGTGGGGCGGAAAAACCCTTACCCTAGAAACCGGCCAATTAGCTGGTTTAGCAAACGCATCTGTAAAAGTACAATACGGTGACACTGTTGTGCTAGTTACTGCTTGTATTAGTAAAGATACCAGAGATGGTATAGATTATTTTCCCTTAATGGTAGATTATAAGGAAAATCTTTATGCTGCTGGAAAAATTTCTGGTTCTCGTTTTGTAAAAAGAGAAGGTCGTCCATCTGATGACGCAGTTTTAACTGGTCGTCTTATTGATAGATCTCTTAGACCTCTTTTTGACAATGAAATTAGAAATGATGTTCAAGTTATGGTAAAAGTATTATCTATTGATATGCAAAATGATCCAGACATTGTTTCTTTAATTGGTGCAGCTAGCGTTTTAATGATTAGTGATATTCCTTGGGGTGGTCCTTTAGCTGGATGTATTGTATCTTTTATTGATGGTGAGTATATTTTAAATCCCACCACAGAACAAAGAGAAAAGTCTGAGCTAAATTTAACTTTAGCAGCTAGAAATAACGAAGTAGTAATGATGGAGATTGATGCTAAGCAGGCTGAAGAAGATAAAGTATCAGGAGCCATTGAATTTGGTTTAAAGGAAGTTAATCCTGTTATAGAATTTTTAGAAAAAATTCAAAAAGAAATTGGTAAAGAAAAAATGGCTTTACAAACTTTTGAATTATCAGATGACGAAAAAGCCTCCAAAGAATCAGCTATAGAAAAAGCCAAACCAATATTAGATGCCAATTTAGATAAAATGTTTGGCATTAAGCATAAAATAGACCGAAACGCGCAGGAAAATGAAATATTAGATTTACTTAAAAAAGAACTAACTGATGAAGAATTTAGCTATGCTGCCGAATATTTTGATAAAGTTTATTCAGATGAGGCCCGAAAAAGACTAGTAGAAAAAGAAGAAAGAGTAGATGGTAGAAAGATTGATGAAATCAGAGCCTTGTCAGCTGCCATAGATATTTTACCCAAACGTATTCATGGTACTGCTCTATTTAATAGGGGCGAAACGCAAATATTATCAGTAGTTACCCTAGCTCCTCCTGGGGCCGAACAATTATTAGACCAAATGGAATTTGAGGGCACAAAAAGATTTATGCATCACTATAATTTCCCTGGTTTCAGTGTTGGCGAAGTTTCTCCTGAAAGAGGGCCAGGCCGAAGAGAAATTGGTCATGGCGCTTTGGCGGAAAAAGCTTTAGAACCAGTTATTCCAGATAAAAAAGATTTCCCTCAAACTATTAGAGTAGTATCTGAAGTGTTGTCTTCTAATGGTTCTTCTTCCCAAGGATCTGCCACTTGTTCGTCTATGGCCCTGATGGCAGCTGGTGTTCCCATTAGTGCTCCAGTAGCTGGAATTGCCATGGGATTAATGTCAGATTTAACTGACCCCTCTAAATACAAAGTTTTAACTGACATCCAAGGAGTAGAAGACCACGCCGGAGACATGGACTTTAAAGTAGCTGGAACGAATAAAGGTATTACAGCTGCCCAGTTAGACATTAGCAATGTCAGTGGCATCTCATTTGAGATTTGTAAAGAAACATTAGCCCAAGCAAAAAAAGCTCGCCTAGAAATACTAGAAGTATGTGCTGGTGCAATTGCCGAGCCTAGAAAAGAGTTATCGCCCAATGCTCCTCAAGTAGTGACCTTAACCATTGATAAAGAAAAGATCGGTGAATTAATTGGGCCGGGTGGAAAAGTGATAAATGGAATTATAGAAGAAACCGGAGTAAGTATTGATATAGAAGAAGACGGCACAGTTTTTGTTACTGCTGAAAATAATGAAGACATGGAAAGAGGATTAAAGATGGTAAAAGATGTGACCAAAGAAGTTAAAACCGGAGAAGTTTATGAAGGGGAAGTTATGAAAATAATTTCCGATCAAAACACTGGTTCCGATATTGGTGCCATAGTTCAGCTAACTCCTAACCATGATGGCATGGTTCACATTTCCCAAATTGCCAATGAAAGAGTAGACAAGATTGCTGACCATATCAAAGAAGGTGAAACAGTAAAAGTTCAAGTAATGAAAGTAGACAAAGAAAGAGGACGAATTGAGTTAAGCATGAAAGTATTATTAAATAAATAATTTTTAAAAAATAATATATGGGAAAACTATTTATCATTACGGGGCCATCAGGAGCTGGCAAAGATTCAGTAATCTATCGGTCTAAAGATCAGGGTTTAGAATTCTCTCAAGTAACTACTACTTCCACCAGAGAAATTAGAGCCGGAGAATCAGAAGGGCATCCTTATCATTTTATTTCTGAAGACGAATTCAAGAAAAAAATTGATAAGCAAGAAATGATTGAGTGGGCAGAGGTTTATGGCAATTATTATGGTAGTGCCAAAGACGAAGTAGAAGATAAATTAGGAAACAATGACGTAGTTGTAGTAAAAGTTGATCCTCAAGGTGCTAGAGCTTTTAAAAAGATCATGCCTGAAGCAATTTCTATTTTTATCATGCCCCCCTCTTACGAATATCTAGAAAAAAGATTAGTAAACAGAGAAACCGACTCCAAAGAAGTTATTAAGCAACGTTTAGAAACTGCCCGACGGGAATTAGAGAATTTACTAGATTGGGATTATTTAGTAGTAAATGAAGAGGGCAAACTAGATGAGGCTGCCGCTGAAGTTAAGGAAATTGTAGAGAATAATAAATAACGCCTGCAGTGTACCGCATGGTACACTGTGGATAACTCATTTTTTTAGTTTTTTACTAAAAAACATCATAAACTGCTTATTATTAGGGCAGTTTTTTGTTATCTATTGACAATTGTTATTTTTTTTGCTATACTCCTAGTACACGCTGTGGATATGTTATTTTACAACCTAGCAAATAGCAGGGATATAGATATTACTAATCTTGATCAATTACTGAAATTGGTAGTATCTATTTCTCTGCTAGCTCCAGACAAATAAAACAAAAATAAAAATATTGGCCAGCCTTCAATTATGAATCCTGCGGGATTCCGAGGGACAGCCGTCACAGCGGAGAAACAACGTTTTCATATGATGTCTGGTAAATATGAAAAGTCCTTTATCGCCAGGACTTTGATTTCCGACTCTCTTTTTAAGAGACGAAGATAAAACCCTGACGACTGGGGGCGTATGATGTCCATTATATCTTTGAATATTTCAAGATTGGGGCGTTCATCGCCCCCTCTTTTTTTTGCCTTATTTTTTTGCTATAATAAACAAAGAGCCCGAGTCTCCCGACGAGGGTAAATAATAATTAATAAAATAAAATGGATAAAAA
>JBDRII010000056.1:0-3885 GCA_043816085.1 Patescibacteria group bacterium
AGAAAAATGGACACCCCACACTGAATCTTCTTGAGCAGTAATAGATTTATTCTGGGCCTCCCTTAGTACTTGCAATATGTCTTTTGAAGCTGTATCTAATTGTTCTTCAATCTGAAAACTTCGATAAAAAGGAACAGACAAAGAAGCAATAATTGCTATTAAAGCAACCACCAATAAAAGTTCAACTAAGCTAACTCCTTTATTATTCATATTATCCTTTTAATTGACCGGAAATCTGATAAATGGGGGTAATAATAGAAAGCGCTAGCCCCCCAGCTACTACGCCAATTACAATCAATAAAACAGGCTCGAGTATTGTAGATAAATTCTTAGTAATATTATCAACTTCTTCTTCAAAATAAGTAGCCAAATAAATCATAGTCTCTTCCAATTTACCTGAATCTTCACCCACCTTAATCATTCTAGTAACCAGTGGTGGAAATTGGCTGGGAAACTGATCCAAAGATTTGGAAAGAGTCCGGCCAGTTACGATATCTGTAGCTACAATTTCTAACTTTTTTTTATAAACCACATTACTCAAAGTATTAGTAGCAATTTGTACAGAGCGGTCAATGGGCAATCCACTTTTTAATAAAATACCCATGGTCCGGTTAAATCTAGATAAATTTACTTGTTTTGAAATTTTTCCTAAAATCGGCGCTTTTAAAAATACTGGATGAGTAATGGGTTTAATAAACTTTAACCTTAAAAACCAAGATAAAAAAATTATCCCGGCTACTAAACCAATAAATATAATTATTCCATGATCTTGTAATATTTCAGAAAACTTAATCAAAGCTCGAGTTGTGATAGGTAATTCAAAATCAAAACTTTTAAATAATTTTGTCACTTTGGGCAAAACAAAATAAGCCAAACCTAAACCAATAGACAAAGTTGCTCCAAATATAAAAACTGGATACATCATAGCGCCCTTTACTTTCCTTCGAAGGGCCCAATCTTTTTCTAAATTCTTGGCCAAATATGCCATGTTTTCTTCCAAGGTTCCGCTTTCTTCAGACACGCCCACAATACTAGTAAAATATGGAGGGAAAACTTTAGGAAACTTGGCCATGGCATCAGCTAAATTTTTTCCACTTTCAATGTCCAAAATTATCGCTGCCAATATTTTCTGAAATTTACCTTTGGCCTGATCATGCAAAACCTGCAAAGCCTCATTAATAGGCAGGCCTGATTTAATCATGACTGATAAATTTTTTGCAAATAATACTTTGTCTACGACTGAAACTCGACCTATACTAATATTCATCCCTTTTTTCTTTTGCTCTGCTTTACCACCTTTTTCTTCATCTGAAGATAAATTAATAACTAACAAACCTTCTTTTTTCAATAAGTCTCTGGCTTCTTTTCTAGAAGCAGCATCAATAGTGCCATTTCTTAGGTCACCTTTATCAGTTGAAGCTTGGTATTTAAATTCCATATTTTAATCTTTGGTTACTCTTACTACTTCTTCTATAGTTGTAATTCCTTGGACAATCTTTTTTAACCCATCTTCAAACATAGTAGTCATTCCTTTTTTTATAGCTAATTCGCGCAGCTGAGTAGCATTGGCTCTTTCCATAATTAACGCTTTAATATCATCAGTCATATCTAAAACTTCAAAAATACCAATCCGACCCGAATATCCGCTATTATGACAAGTCTTGCATCCAGCACCAATATATAATCTAAGCTCATCATGATAGTCTTTTCCAATTACTTCGTCGTAATCTAGCCCTCTATTTTTTATTTCTATTTTTAAGGTTTCTAATTCTTTACCTTTGATCATTCGACTATGTAAACACTTAGAACAAATTTTCCGAACTAATCTTTGGGCAATAATTACATTAATAGTAGAGGCAATTAAAAACGGTTCGATATCCATATCCAGTAGCCTTGGCAAGGTTGTGGGGGCATCATTAGTATGCAATGTTGAAAGAACTAAATGACCTGTCATAGCAGCATTCACGGCAATACCAGCTGTTTCCTGATCTCGAATTTCTCCTACCATAATCACGTCTGGGTCTTGCCTCATAATAGACCGAAGACCAGCTGCAAAAGTTAAATTTGTTTTTACATTTGTTTGAATCTGATTTACTCCTTCCAAGTCATATTCAACCGGATCTTCAATAGTAGCAATATTAATTTCCCTTTTATTTATCAGCTTTAAAATAGCATAAAGCGTAGAAGTTTTACCTGATCCAGTGGGCCCAGTAGCTAAAATCATGCCATAAGGTCTTTTATAGGCAATATTAACTATTTTTAAATCTTCATCTCGAAGACCTAGCTCTTCTAAACCAATAGACCTAGATTTAGCAGCCAGCAGCCTCATTACCACTTTTTCTCCATCAGAAATCGGTACAATAGAAACTCGGACATCTACTCTTTCATCATGAAAAATTTTAGTAAATTTTCCGTCTTGGGCTGCTCGGTGTTCGTCAGTTCTAAGCTTTGATAAAATTTTAATACGCATAACTACTAAAGCATTAATTTCCTTTGGCAACTTAATTACATCATGTAAAACTCCATCAATTCTAAACCGAATAACCACTAATTTGTCTTGGGGTTCAATGTGGATATCAGAGGCCTTATTTTCATAAGCATATTCAATAATCGTATCAACAATCTTAATAATTGGCAGGTCAACTGTTTTTCCCTTAGTCTTTCCTGCTTCTTTTAAACTTTTTTCAATTATTTGGTCAAACTCGTCCTTAATCTCTTTTTTATAACTAGCCAGAGCTGAACTAATTTCTCGGGGAGTAGATATATAAACTGTTACTTTTTTACCAGTTTTTTTCTTTATTGACTCTACTAATTCCAAATTACCTGGATCAGACATGGCAACCTTTATTGTAGTTTTTGTTTCAGCAAATACTACTATTTCCTGCTTTCTAGCTACTTCTTCTGGAATAATTTTTATTACCTCAATTGGAATGTGCTCTTTGGTAATATCTATGTAAGGAAGATCTAATATGCTTGATAATACTTGGCCTAATTGATGATCAGATAAATAATTATCATCTGTTAAAACTTCTAAAATATCAATTTTAGTTTCTTTTGCCTTTTTTTCCACATTAGAATATTTTTTAGCAGTAATAAAACCGGAATCAACTAAATATTCCCTTAATTTCTTTGGTTCAATTTTCATTTTTGTTTTTGTTGAGACACGCCGTGGCGTGTTTTTACTTATTATTAACTATATATATTATAACATATTTTTAAAACATTGGGAATAGTAAAATTTTTCAATACCCCCAATAAAAAACAACCCCTAAATTCATTTGGGGTAATTGGTATTTTTTTTATTTTACAGTAAAAAATTTATTTAAGAAATTCTCCTACTTTTTCCGCAGCCACTCGAATAGTAGCGTCCTCTTTATTAATATATCCAATTGCTCCCATTTCCTTAGCCTTAGTCACGTCATCCCCTCCAGCTATAGAAGAAATAACAACCACTTTAATATCTTTTACTTCTGGATCCTTTTTTTGAGCCTCTAAAAAATCAAAACCCGACCATCCTGGCATTACTATATCTAAAATAACCAAATCTGGTTTTATTTCTTTCATTTTTTCCAAACCCTGTTTGCCGTCTTCAGCTGTGTCAACTTCATATCCAGAGTCGGAAAGAGCCTTGGCCCAGACAGTCCTTAAAAACCGGTCATCATCTATAAATAGTATTTTTTTCTTTGTTTCACTCATATTTATATTGAGTTTATCGAAATATAATTATTAACTAGGCATCTGACACACGCCATCTGTTTTAACGCCCGTAGCTTCTTTTAATTGATTAATTAAATCACTCAAATCATTTTCTTTCTCTTCCTTTTCAATTTGTTGTATGCTTTCCCTCATTCTTAAAATAGCATTTGTTATTTTTTTTATCAACTC
>JBDRII010000057.1:0-2953 GCA_043816085.1 Patescibacteria group bacterium
TGGCTAAAAAGACTAAATCAAGTAATAAAGAGTTGGAGTTTATATATTAAAATATGTGGGCTCGTCAGGGGACTCGCCCTACCTAAACTATTATTGGTAGCCCGAGTCCCCGGACGAGGGCAGTAAAAATATGAAAAAAAGTAAAAATAATTATCTATTATCTGAAGGGCACACTGCTTGTTCTGGTTGTGGTGAATTGCTAGCTGCTAGGCATGTAGCTGAGGCTGCAGGAAAAAATACTATTATATTAAATAGTACTGGTTGTTTGGAAGTAACTACTTCGCAGTTTCCAAATAGCTCATGGCGTCTTCCATGGATGCATAGTTTGTTTGAGAATTCTTCGGCTATAGCAACTGGCGTTTCAGCAGCTTTAAAATATAAGAAACAAGAAAATATTAATGTAATTGCTCAAAGTGGAGATGGTGGTGCGTTTGATATTGGTTTTGGGTTGATCTCTGGAATGTGGGAGCGAAATGATAATATTTTATATGTTTGTTACGACAACGAAGCTTATATGAATACAGGTGTACAAGCATCTGGAGCCACTAGTTTAGGAGCGTCTACTACTACTACACCAGCAGGGCACTTGCTAATAAAAAAGAATTTACCAGAAATTGCCATGGCTCATCGATTACCCTATGTAGCTGTTACAACCTGCGGGCATATCAGTGATATTGAGAAAAAAGTAAAAAAAGCCTTATCTATCAAAGGTGCAAAATATATTCAGATTTTATGTGGATGTACTCCTGGATGGAATTATGAAACTAATTTAACAGTGAAATTAGGAAAGTTAGCCCAGCAATCTGGTTTGTATCCGGTTTTTGAAGCGGAGAATGGTGAAGTTGTTAACACAATGAAAGTTCCAAAGAAAAAAGTTCCTGTGAGTAAATTTTTAGAGCCTCAGAAAAGATTTAGGCATTTATTTAAAAACACGAAAGGACGAAAAATTGTTAATGAATTACAGGAATATGCAAATCAAAATATAATAAAATATAAATTAAATTAAAAAATGTGAAATGACTGGAAAAGAATTAGAAAAATTTAAAAAATATTTTACTAAACAAGGATATGTTATTCATGATTTTTTGGAATATGAAGGAAAATTACCGCCTGAGCCTTTTAAAAAGTATTTTTTTCCAGCAAAGCAAAAAATATTAAAATATGACAGGGGAAATTACGAAGAAGTTTTAGATGAAAGTAAGCAAGTTCTTTTAGGAGTGAATGTGGTTGATCTTAAAGCCATTCAATTTTTAGATCAGGTTTATGCCAAAGATCCTTATTATCAGGAAAGAGTTAAGAATACTATTTTAATAGGTCTAAGCTCTGGACCAAAAGATAAGATAAAATTTAAATCTTTTGTGATGAATTTTGGGGCTGAAGTTTTAGAGCATATCAGGTTTGATTTATTTTTATGCCGAAGAAAAGGTAATGGCTTTCATGTATTTACTGGTTCAGAAGACGGACAACGAATATTAGATGAGTTTAAATATAAAGATTTTGAACATATAAATTATCGGGGACCTTTTCATGAAGGAGAAATTGATAAATCAGCTTTAGATATTAGAGAAAAATTAAAGAATAAATATGTTAAGAAGATTTGGGATGAGTTAGGTGCAAAATGCATTGAATGTGGAAAATGTTCTTATGTTTGTCCTTGTTGTTATTGTTTTGAAATTAAAGATGACGCAAATGGAGACCGGTTTAGAGAATGGTCAAATTGTTTTCAGCATGAATTTAGTGAAGTAACTGGTGATCATAAATTTATTAATTCCACAGCAGAGCGTTTATTTTTTTATTATTACCATAAATTCGTAAGAGATATGGAAAAGTTTAATATGCCAGGATGTGTGGGGTGCGGTAGGTGCACTAGGGCTTGTCCGGTTGGTATTGATATAAATAAAGTAATTAAACAGATTTTAAATTCATGAAAAATTTATATTTACCCAAAACTGCCAAGATTAAAAAGATTATAAAAGAAGCAGATGATATAAATACATATTGGATATCCTTTTGTGCCAAAAAAGATCAGGAAAATTTTTGGTTTGAGGCTGGGCAATTTGTCCAAATTGGGTTGCCAGGATATGGTGAGGCACCGATTTCTATTTCTTCTTCTCCGCATGTTAAAGCTCATTTTGAATTAACTATTAGAGAAGCTGGAAAATTGACCAAGGCCTTAACCAAGAAAAAAGTTGGAGACAGGGTGTTTATTCGGGGGCCACTTGGCAGGGGCTGGCCTACGCCAAAATTAGATGATCATTTAATTTTAGTAGCTGGTGGTATCGGTTTACCGGCTGTAAAGCCTTTGCTGGATGATTTTTGTCATGGATATTTGCAGGTAAAGAGTTTACAAACTTTTTATGGTACTACGCATTTTGAGAAATTAGTTTGTGCCAGGTTTTATGATTTATGGAAAAAAGAAACAGAATTGTATGTGACCTTAGATCATAAACATCCAAAGTGGAAAGAAAATGTAGGCTTGATAACTAATGTAATTAAAAAAGCTAAAATTGAACCAAGTTCTAAGGCTTTTATTATTGGCCCGCCAATTATGTATAAATTCGTTATAGAAGAATTAAAGAAAAAAGATATTAAAGACCAAAATATTTTTATTTCACTAGAGCGAAGAATGCATTGTGGGGTAGGGGTATGCCAACATTGTGCCTGTGGTGACAAGTTATCTTGTAAAGACGGCCCAGTATTTAGATATGATAAAATAAAGGATATTCCAGATATAATTTAATTGTAATAAAATATATGTGTTTAAGTATTCCCGGAAGAATAACAGAAATAAATAGAGATAATTTTGTGATTCAATATGGTACAAAAGAAGTGAAGGCTAAAAATAGTTTAGTGGAAGATGTAGATGAAGGGGACTGGGTAATTGTGGAAAATAATTTTATCACCAGAAAATTGACTAAGGAACAAGCAGATGAGTTTTTTAAAATAATTAATA
>JBDRII010000058.1:0-21260 GCA_043816085.1 Patescibacteria group bacterium
TAGAATATGCAAAGCACCAACAAGAGTAAGACCAGAAATAACACTAGTTTCTAAATGTAATTTTTCGTGAAATATTCCAATAAGAGTTATTAATATAGTTAGTACAACTGAGTAGAAAAATATTTCGTAATTTTTATCCCATAAGGCTACAAAAGTAAAACCGATAAAATAGAAAATTGTAAATACTAAAATAATATGTAGTTTTGTTTTGTCTTTTATTTTTTTACGCATAAATGTTTCCTAATTTTTTTCTTAATTTTTTATTTGTTAAAATCAAATTCATTAAATTAAACTCAAAATTTTTAAAAGGTCCTGAAATTTCGAATATTTTAAGGGTAAATTCTTGAATTTTTTTATTTTTTAAAAATTTATTTATTTTATCACAATTATGATTATTATTTAAGATTTTTTTAGCAACCTCTTCTCCAGATATTAAAGCAGGATAGATTCCCTCGCCAGTTAAGCCTGAGGTAAATCCAGCAGCTTCTCCAATTAGGAATATATTTTTAAAATAAAATCCTTGATAATCGTAGTTAATTGGATGAGCTTGATATTCGCCTTTTGAGTAGTCTATATTTTTTTCTTTTAACCATTTGTGAAAATTTTCTTTTAATTGTTTGACAGTTACATACTTTGGATTACAGCCAGTGCCAATAGACACGTATCCTTGATGAGGAAATATCCAGGCATACCAAGCATGAAATAATTTTGAATCAAAAAATATTTCTAAGTCTTTATATTTATCAGTAGGAATAATATATTGAATGCAAACAGCTAATTTTTTTGTGCTAATTCCTAAATATCTTCTGGTAAGAGAAGATGAACCATCAGCTCCAACTAAATATTTATATTTAATTTTTTTTTTATTATCAATTTCAATATAATTTTTATCTATTTTAGTTACGTTAGTATTTGTTTTAATTTCAATATTGCTATTTTTTAATTTGCTTAATTGCCACTGACCGAAGTTTTTTCTATCTATTGTATTAACAAAATGTTTTGAAAATTTTAGAATATTTTTTCCAGAAGAAGTCTTTAAAGAAAATTGGTTAAATTTATGGTCAATTAAATTTTCTGGAATATTAAAATAGACAATATCTTTAGCTGTTAATCCGCCGGCGCAAATTTTTGGACCAATAATTTCTTTTTTATCAATTAATAAAATTGATTTACCTGAATCTTTTAGATGATTGGCGCAATTTAGACCAGCTGGACCGGCCCCAACAATAATTACATCATAAGATTGCATATTATTTATATTTTTATTTTTAATGATAGGTTAATTTTACCATTTTTTTAGATAATAGACAAAATCGTATTTTTTTGATATGTTATAATGAATTTATATTAAATATTCTCATGAATAAAGCGTTATTTATAGGAAGATTTCAGCCATTTCATAAAGGGCACTTAAGTGTTTTAAAACAGATAGACGATGATAATGAAATAGATGAAATTATTATAGGAGTGGGCTCTAGTCAATATTCTAACACTGAAGATAATCCTTATAGTTTTGAAGATCGTAAAATAATGATTGAGAAGTCTTTAAGTGATGAGATGAAAAAGTCTTGGCAGATTATTGCGATTCCAGATATTCATGATGAGAAAAATTGGGTAGAACATGTTAGAAAAATAGTACCGGAATTTGGTGTGGTTTATACAGGAAATGAATGGTTGGAAAGATTATTTACAGAAAAAAATATTGAGATAAAAAAAATTGATAAAAATATAAATATTTCTGGAACTGATCTTCGAAAGATGATTAAAGAGGGAGCTGAAGAATGGAAAAAATTTATACCAGAAAAAATAATTGATTTAATAAAATGAAAAGACCATTAAAAATAATTTTAATTACAAATAGCTTGGTTATTTTAGCTGGAGCATTATTAGGACCTATTTATGCAATTTATGTTGAAGAAATTGGAGGAGATATATTAACTGTGGGAAGTACTTATGCAATTTTTTCAATTGTAGCTGGCGCGGTAATTATTTTATTGGGGAAAATTGAAGACAAAATAAAAAATAAAAAAAGATTAGTTATTGGAGCATATTTTTTATTAGCTTTAGGTTTTTTTGGATACTTATTAGTTAAGAGTCCAATGCATTTATTTTTAATTCAGATAATTATAGGTATTGGCCAAGCAATTTATATTCCTGCTTTGGATGTTTTGTATGATAAAAATATTGAAAGTCGAAAAGCAGCTTATCAATGGGGTTTGTGGGAAGGGATATATTATATTATTGGAGGTGTAGCAGCTTTTATTGGGGCTTGGGTTGCTAATATATATGGATTTTCAATTTTATTTATTTTTATGGGAATATTATGTGTAATGTCGGCTATTGGTATGATAATTTTACCTAAGAAATTTTAAAATGAAAGAAAAATTAATTCAAAAAATAAATAAATTAAAGCAAGAAAAGAACGCAGTTTTATTAGTGCATAATTATCAGCGGCCAGAAATATATGAAATAGCGGATTTTATGGGAGACTCGCTGGAGCTGGCACGAGAAGCGCAAAATACAGATGCAGATATTATAGTTTTTTGCGGAGTGGATTTTATGGCCGAGTCTGCCAAAATATTAAATCCAGAAAAAATGGTTTTACTACCAACTATTGAAGCGCGGTGTCCTATGGCTGCGCAAATAGATATTCCGGTTTTAAAAGAATGGCAAGAAAAATATCCAGATGCAGCCATAGTGGGATATGTTAATACTACGGCTGAGACTAAGGCATATTGTGATGTTTGCTGCACCTCTGCTAATGCGGTCAAGGTTGTAAAATCTCTTCCAAATAAAGAAATTATATTTTTGCCAGATGAAAATTTGGCTAATTATGTTGCCTGGCAAGTGCCAGAAAAAAAGATCATTGCCTGGCCTGGATATTGCTATGTTCATTCAAAAATAATGGTTAAGCAAGTAAAAGAAGCTCAAAAAAATTATCCTAATGCTAAATTAGTAGTTCACCCAGAGTGTCCTATAGAAGTGTGTAAAATTGCAGATCATGTGACTAGTACTACTGGTATGGTAAAATATGTAGAAGAGAGCAAAACACAAGAGTTTATTATTGCCACAGAGCAAGGAATGGTTAATAGATTAAAAATGGAAGCTCCAAATAAGAAATATTATCCAGTAGGAGGAATTTGTACGCAAATGAAAAAGAATACTTTGGAAAATATTTTATATGCTCTTGAAAATGAAGTTAATAGAGTAGAAATTGATGAGAATATTTCCAAAAAAGCAAAGTTGGCTTTAGATAATATGTTAAAGGTAAAATAATGGAGTTACTTAGTCCGGCTGGGAGTTATAGAAAATGCGAATATGCTTTTGAGTATGGAGCAGATGCTTGCTATGCAGGTATTCCGGATTTTTCGCTGCGAGTTAAGGAAAATAAATTTACCAAGACTGACATAAAGAAAGGAATTGATTTAGCACACAAGCTAAATAAAAAGTTTTATATTACTTTAAATATTTATGCGCATAATCAGCATATAGCAAAACTAGAAAAATATGTTGATGAAATTAAAAAATTAGATCCAGATGCATTAATTATATCTGATCCTGGAATAATTCGCCTTATTAAAAAGAATTGGCCCAAGGCTAAGATTCATCTTTCCACTCAAGCAAATTGTACTAACTGGCAAGCTGCTAAGTTTTGGTATGAACAGGGCTTGGAAAGAGTAATTTTGGGAAGGGAGGTGACTTTAAAAGAAATTGTGGAAATTAAAAAGAAGGTGCCTAAATTAGAATTGGAAGTTTTCGTGCAGGGCGCAATGTGTTGGTCATATTCTGGAAGATGTATTTTGTCTAAAGCTTTAACAGACAGGTCAGCAAATTTAGGAGATTGCTCTCAATGTTGCAGATGGAATTATGCCTTGATGGAAGAGAAAAGACCTGGTGAATATTTACCAATTGAAGAGGATCAACATGGAACATATATTTTAAGCTCAAAAGATATGTGCTTGATTGAACATTTGGATAAACTTGAAAAAGCTGGAATTGATTCATTAAAAATAGAAGGACGGAATAAAACAATTTTTTATTTAGCTCATATTATTAAAGCTTATCGAAAAGTTTTAGACAAAGATTGGACAAAAAAAAGAGGACTGGAAGAAGTGCAAAAAGTAGCTACTAGAAAACTTCATACTGGTTTTTTATTGGGAAAGCAAGCTGAAGAAGATCCAAAACATCGTCGGGGGAAGGCTGAATTTAAATTTGTAGGAGAAGTGATTAAGTTTAACAAAAAAGAAGGCATAACTGAAGTTAAGGTGCATAATGAAATATATAAAGGAGAAGAAATTGAGTTTATTGGACCAGATGACGAGTTTAAGCTAAAATTAAATCAAATAATAAATGCTGAAACTGGAAAAGAATTAGACTCTGTTCATGGGGGCTCACAGCATGTTATTCATATAAAATTAGATAAAAATATCAACAATAAATATTTAATTAGAAAAAAAATTATTTAAGGAAATGACGAAATCTAAACAATTTACTCCAGCTGAATCAGTTAAATGGTCAAAGGCTAGAATGGAACTAAAAAAATTATTAGCTGCATATGAAGTCATGAATGATAAAATGATAATGTTTGATGAAACCATACCAGATGATGTTGAAAAATTTAGGAGGTTCTTAGATATCGAACCAAGTCCTGACCAAATTTCCACATTAACATTAGCTGTCGATAAATTAGCAGATGAATTAATTCAAAGAGGTGAGGATAATTTAAGGAGAAGACATAAAAAAGAACAATTATTAGCAATGAGAGCTGAAAGAATGGGGTTGGATCAAAATAAAGAAGTGACAAATTTAGCAGATTTAAGAAATAGAAAAAATAAATAAAATATTAAAGAGGAAAAAATGAAAAATAAAATTGAGAAAATATTTATTCAAAAAGAAAAATTAGATTTGGATGAAAAAATGTATCGAGATTGTGTGAAACGATACACTATTGATGTATTAAAAGAAGATACAGGAAGAAAAGGGGATATTACTACTAATGTTTTATTTAAAAGGGCTAAGAAAAAAAGAGCTATTATTAAAGCAAGGAATAGCGGGATCCTGGCTGGCATAGAAGAGGTAAAATGGTTTTTAGAGCAAAATAAATTGAAAGTTAAGTTAATGAAAAAAGACGGAGTACGCGTTAAAAAAGGAGATCGAATTTTAACAATAACCGGAAATGTTAAAGATATATTAAAAACAGAACGAGTAGCTTTAAATGTGCTTAGCCGAATGAGTGGAATTGCTACAGAAACTTTGAAATTAAAAATAACTAGCAAAGGAAAAGTTTTGATATGTCCTACTAGAAAAACATTGTGGTCTTTGATGGATAAGAAGGCATGTGTTGTTGGCGGCGGCGGAACCCATCGTTTAGGACTTTGGAATTTTATTTTAATAAAAGATAATCATTTGGAATTATTAAAAAATGACGTTGATAAAGCATTGAATCCTTTAAAGCGCTCAAATAGTATTGTAGAAATAGAGGTGGAGAACCGGGATCAAGCAGTTGATGCGGCAAAACATAATCCTGATATTATTATGTTTGATAATTTTAAAGCTAAAAAGATTAGAAAAGTGATTTCAAGAATAGATAAGAAATATCCAGATAATGATATTATTTTTGAAGCTAGCGGAGGAATTAATAAATATAATGTAAAAAAATATTCAAATAGTGGAGTCGATGTGATTTCACTGGGATATTTAACTCATTCAGTAAAGTCACTTGATTTTAGTTTAAGTTTTTTATAATACATGAAACATAAAACAGATTTTTTGGTAATTGGATCAGGTATAGCTGGGCTTAATTTTGCATTAAAAGCAGCTAAACATGGAAAAGTAATAGTAGTTACTAAAAAAGAATTAATGGAATGTAATTCCAATTATGCTCAAGGTGGCATTGCTGCAGTTTTAGATCCTTTGGATAATTTTAAATTTCATATTGAAGACACTTTTAACGCTGGAGGAAAATTGGGAGATAAAAAAGCCATAGAAATAATGATTAAAGAAGCTCCTAAGCAAATTGAGGAGTTGATTGATTTGGGAGTTGGATTTAATAGAATAAAAGGTGAAATAAGTTTGGGTCAAGAAGGCGGGCATTCAAAAAGAAGAATAGTGCATGCTAAAGATGCTACGGGAAAAGAAATAGAGCGGGCCTTGGTTTATAATATTCGTCATGATTCAAATATTTCTGTATTTGAGTCTAATATTGCCATAGATTTATTAACAAAAAATAATAAATGTTTGGGAGCAGTTTCTCTGGATACTGACGAAAATAAAATAAATAATTTTTTTGCTAAAGTTACGATTTTAGCTACTGGGGGAGCGGGTCAAATTTATAATAATACTTCTAATCCCAAAATTGCCACAGGAGACGGTTATGGAATGGCGTACCGGGCAGGCGTATCCCTTACAGATATGGAATTTGTTCAATTTCATCCAACGGCGCTAAATAAAAAAGGAGCTCCAAGATTTTTAATTTCTGAAGCTCTAAGGGGTGAAGGTGCAAAATTATTAAATTATCGAAAAAAAAGATTTGTAAATGAATTAGATTCGCGGGATAAAGTAACTCGAGCAATTGTTGAGGAATTAAAGAAGGGAGAAGTTTATTTGGACATAAGACGCCGGGGAGAAGATTTTATTAAAAAAAGATTTCCAGCTATTTACGATCAGCTATGGTGGTATAATATTTTTATGGAAAAAGATTTAATACCGGTTGCACCAGCTGCTCATTTTTTCTGTGGAGGAATAAAAACAAGCTTAAATGGAAAAACTGACATTGATGGATTATTTGCTTTCGGAGAGGTCGCTAGAACTGGCGTACATGGAGCTAATCGATTAGCTTCTAATGCCCTTCTTGAATGTATGGTTTTTTCATCTCGAGCTTTAAAAGGCGCAAAGAAATATATTAATAATAAAAAAATAAAAGAAATTTCAAATTTAAAATATAAAATTTCAAATAATATTGATAATAAAATAGGAGTTCTTAGGAGAAAAATACAAAAATTAATGTGGGAAAATGTTGGTATTATTAGGAATAAAAAGGATTTAGAAAAGAATATTGAGAAATTTGAAAAAATTGAAAAAGAAGTTGAAAGTTTATTCAAAAAAGGAGTGAATTCTCAAATTGTTGAACTTCGAAATATGGTTCAAGTAGCAAAATTAGTAAATCAAAGTGCTTATTTGCGGGAAAAATCAGTTGGAACCCATTATATTGAAAAATAATCCAAAATAGATTATAATATAATTGACAATTAATAAAATATTAAATAAAAACTATGTTTAAAAAAGTTTTAATTTTTAGTATTATTTTATGTTTTTGTGTTTTATTACCAGTAGCTTCTAAAGCTGTGTTGACAGCTGATCAGCTGGGAGACAATGGTTTTTCCGATTCAAAAAACACCGAATCTTTATTATATAAACATAAAAAATGGTTATTTGCCTATACTAATCAAACAGAGTTATATAAATGGATTGATGCTACAAATACTTGGCAAGAAATCACCGATGTTGATGTCGTGACAGATAAAAATAATCAAGGATTTAGTACTATTCCTATGGTATGGAAAGGAAATGTTCTATTATTTGTAAATAATGATATTGATGGTGCCAGAGTATATGCATCGGAGCTGGGAACATACCAAAGAGATATTTTTAAGAAAAATAAAAATAAGACTTTTGATTGGTATCAGATAAATGAGGATGGATTTGGAAATGCAAATACTGGAGTAATTACTGCTAGATGGAAATATAAAGGTGATTTATTTGTAGCTGTGCAAAATCAAAATGATTTAGCTGAAATTTGGAAAGCAGAAAGTATTGGGGAACGTGTAAGGGAAAATAATTGGGAAGATAGTGTGTTATGGACACAAATGGGCACAGAGGGATTAGATGATAGCATTGAACAAATTAATACAGGTAATAAATTTAAAGGAGATTTTTATATTGGAACAGAGGGCGGTGGAGTTTATGTTAGCTCTGATAATGAAAACTGGACATTAGTTGAAGAGTTTGATGGTTCCGTAACTGAGTCTATTAAATTAAAAAGTAAATTAGTTGTTTCTGAAAAAGATATTACTAATGGAGTAAAATTACACAAAACAAAAAATGGAGAAGATTTTGAGCAAATAAATACAGCTGGTTTTGGAAATAAAAATAATGTTGATGTAAGTTTTTTAAGGAAAAATTGGAAAGAAAGAAAAATAATTGCTATTACAGAAAATAATGTAGATGGATTTGAAATGTATGCAACAAAGAAAATGGAAAAGAATCAGTGGGAAGAAAAAGTAAATACTGGAATTGATTCAGAAAATAATACAAAAGTGACAGATTTTATTAAATATAAAGGTCGAAAATATTTGGCTACTTATAATTCAGAAGATGGAACAGCAGTTTACAGGTTTATTCGCGGAGATAATCAAAATTAATTATTTTATTTAAAAATATGAAAAAATTATTATTAGGAGGAATAATAGCAACATTTGTTTTTGGATTTCTGGGTGTAACTTATACAAACGCTATTGTGGTGAAAGATTACCAATGGGCTCAAGTGTCTTCAGATGGCTTTGATGACCCTTGGCATAACACAAAAATAGAAAAGTTAATTAAATTTAAGAAAAAGTTATACGCTACTACTTATAATGAAACCACAGGAGTCGAAGTGTGGCGATATGATGGAACTTCATGGGAACAAGTAAATTCTGATGGATTTGGTGATTCAAATAATACTTATATTTCAGCTGTAACTATTTATAAAAATAAGTTATATATGGCTACATATAATGAAACTACTGGAACTGAAATTTGGTATACAAAAAAAGGAGATAATTGGAAACAAAAAAGTAAAGATGGTTTTAATAAAGAAACAAATACAACCACTACTTTACTTCAACCATATAAAGGTAAATTATATGCTTTTACTGAGCTAGGAGTTTACCGGGCAAAATATCCGAAAAAAAAGACATGGAAGAAAAAAGGAACCATTGAGATAACCGTCAATGTGGCTACAAAAATGGATAATACACTCTATGTTGGGGGAGACAGCGAAGTGCTTTATTCTACAATTAATGGCACAACATGGGATGTAGCCAATGACAATGGATGGGGTGAAACAACTAATACGAAAATTACTGCATTAGATTATAAAAATAATAAATTATTTGTAGGTACAAAAAATGAGACTGATGGTGCACAGTTATGGAGATATAGTGAAGGTGTGTGGTTACAGGTGGGCGGAGACGGTTTGGGTGATCCGGAAAATACTGTGATTTCTGATTTTGTAGTAAAAAAGAAAAAAGGAAAGAAATATATTTATATTGGACTGAAAAATACTAATGGATTAAAAGTATTTAGAAGCCGGGGTGGTTCTAAATGGTTTCAGCTAAATAATGAAGATGGATTTGGACAGGCTGATAATATTAATCCAACTGATATGGAATATTATAATAATATGTTATTTGTGAGTGTAAATGACTCTGTTTGGGCAACTAATTTTAGTAAGAATTAACTTACCTCAACCCTCTGACTCCCTTCTCCTCGCAAGGAGAAGGGAGAACGCAAAGCAAAGGGGTTCCCCCTCTTCCACGTAGTGGAGAGGGGGACAGGGGGAGAGGCTTTTGTATGAATAATAAATACGAAACAATAATTGGTTTAGAGATTCATATACAGATGAACACAAAATCTAAGATGTTTTGTGGTTCTGATAATGCCGAGATAGATGAACCGAATGTTAATGTTTGCCCGATTTGCATGGGACATCCTGGAACTTTGCCCGTAGTAAATGAAGAAGCTATTAAATTAGGTATGGCAATGGGGCTTGCGTTGAACTGTGAAGTTAATAAAGAGACAAAATTTGATAGAAAACAATATTTTTATCCTGATTTGCCCAAAGGATATCAGATATCTCAATATGATGTTCCGCTATGTAAAGAGGGATGTCTTGAAATTTTTCCAGATAATATTAGACCCCAAAAAATTGGCATTGAAAGGGTACATTTAGAAGAAGATACTGCCAAAATTTTTCATGGAAAAGATGGAGTTGAATTAGATTTTAATAGGGCAGGTAGTCCTTTAATGGAAATAGTAACAAAGCCGGATTTTAGGGATCCAAAAGAAGCCAGGTTGTTTTTACAGGATTTGCAGATTATTGCTAGGTATTTAAATGTAAGTGACGCTGACATGGAAAAGGGACATCTTCGTTGTGACGCTAACATCTCACTTAGGGAAAATAGTGAAGATAGTTTATTTCCAAAGACTGAAATTAAAAATATTAATTCATTTAGAGCTTTGGAAAAAGCTTTAACATATGAAGTAAAAAGACAAACTGAGCTTTGGGAGCAAAATGAAGCACCTAACAAAGACGAGACTAGGGGATGGGATGAGAAAAAATCTGAAACAAAAGCTCAACGTAAAAAAGAGGGTTTAGCAGATTATCGTTATTTTCCTGAGCCAGATATTCCACCATTAGAATTTAGTGATAAAGAGATTAATGAAGTAAAAAATCGACTACCAGCGTTGCCTCATGAAAAAAGAGAACGTTTTATGCAAGAATATGAGCTTTCTTATGTAGACTCCAGAACTATTACTAGTGATCCGCTAATTGCAGAATTTTTTGAAAATGCAATATCAGAGCTTAAATCGTGGTTATTTTCTTTGGATGACACCGAGGGTTCTGACGAAGAGATTTGGAAGAAAAATGGTAAGAAATTGACTAAGACTTTGTTTAATTGGCTGTCTACTGAATTATATGGATTATTAATTAAAAATAAACAGGATTTTAAGGATTTAAAGATAAGTCCAGAAAATTTTGCTGAATTAATTAAATTAATTTATGAATGTCGAGTAAATAGTAGTGCTGCTCAAAAAATATTGAAGTTTATGTTTGAAAAAGGTAGTGATCCATCTCAAGTAATGGAAGAGGAAAATTTAGAACAGGTTCAAGATGAGGGTGAAATAGAAAAAATTTGTGACAATGTAATTGCAGAGAATACAGGCGTAGTAGAGGATTATAAAAATGGCAAAGAAAAATCTATAATGTTTTTAGTTGGAATGGCCATGAAGCTTTCAAAAGGCAAAGCTAACCCTCAAATGGTAACAGATATTTTGAAAAATAAGCTAAAATAAGCCAAGATTTCCACAGGAAAATTGACACAATAAAGTTGTATGATATACTGGCATAAATTAAAAAATTATGAATAATCAAATTAATCAAAATTTAGATCTACGACGACGAAACCGAACTTTTACTAAAAGAGAGGTTAATTTTTAATATATAAAGTACAAAACCATACTTAACCTCTCATTTGAGAGGTTTTTTTAATTATAATAAATTAAGTAAAGACGTAGCATGCTACGTCTCAACAAAAATATGACTATAAAAAATGAATTCAAAGATAAAAAAATAATATTAGCTTATAGCGGTGGTTTAGATACATCAGTTATCTTAAAATGGTTAATTAATAAAGGTTTCAAGGTAATTTGTTTTATGGCAGATGTTGGTCAAGATGAAGATTTTATTGCGGCGGAGAAAAAAGCATTAAAAATAGGGGCAGAAAAAGTTTATATAGAAAATTTACAAAATGAATTTGTAAATAATTATATATTTCCGGCTATGATGGCTAATACTGTTTATGAAGGCAGATATTTAATGGGTACAGCCTTGGCTAGGCCGTTAATTGCCAAAAAACAGATAGAAATAGCAGCCAAAGAAAAAGCTGAATATGTTTCCCATGGGTCAACTGGAAAAGGAAATGACCAAGTTAGGTTTGAATTGGGATATTTGGCTCTTAATCCTGATATAAAAATTTTTACACCTTGGAAAAATAAGGAATTTTTAGCTGAATTTAAAGGAAGGAGGGATATGATTAAATTTGCTAAAAAATATAAAATTCCAGTTACTGCAACTAAAAATAAATCTTATAGTGAGGATGAAAATTTAATGCATATTAGCCATGAAGCAGGTATTTTGGAAGATCCATTATTTTCTCCACCAGAAGATGTTTTTTCTAAAACAAACTCTCCTCAAAATGCCCCAGATAAAAATTTGATTATTGAATTGATTTTTAAAAATGGCAAACCAATAGAGTTGCTGGATAAAGAAAATAAGGTTGTTGAAAATGAGACACTTAAAATTTTCAAGTATTTAAATAAAATTGGGGCTATTAATGGAATAGGAAGGTTAGATATGGTAGAAAATAGGTTTGTGGGTGTGAAATCTAGGGGGGTTTATGAAAATCCCGGAGCAGAGATATTATGGGAGGCACACAGAGATTTAGAAGGAATAGCAATGGACAGGGAAGTCATGCATATTAGAGATATGTTAATGCCAAAGTTTGCGGAAATTATTTATAATGGATTTTGGTTTTCACCAGAAATGGATTTTTTGTTAAACGCAGTTAAAAAAAGCCAAGAAGCAATAGATGGAAAAGTAATTATTTCATTATACAAAGGAAATATTACTGTTATTGGTAGAGAATCACCAACATCTCTTTATGATCAGGATTTATCTTCAATGGATATTGAAGGGGGATATAATGCCAGAGATGCAAAGGGGTTTATAAATATTAATGCAATAAGATTAAAGGCACATAATAAAGTATTAAAAAAAATTAAGCCCTATAGTTGGAGAAAGGAGATGGGTCTATGAAACTTTGGCAAAAAAATTATAAATTAAATGAAAAGATTGAAGAGTTTACCGTAGGTGAGGATTATATTCTAGATCAAAAATTAGTTAAATATGATTGTTTAGCTTCTATTGCTCATGTCCAAATGCTCTATAAAATTAATATATTAAAAAAAGAAGAGACGGAAAAATTAATTAAAGCATTAGAGGAAGTAATAGAATTGGACAAGAAAGGAAAATTTATAATTAAAAAACAAGACGAAGATTGCCACACAGCAATAGAAAATTATTTAACTGAAAAATTGGGTGATATTGGAAAAAAAATTCATACGGCCAGATCCAGGACAGATCAAATTTTAACTTCCTTAAGATTATTTTACAAGGTTGAATTAACAGATATAAAGAAAATTTGCTTGGAATTTAATAAAGCTTTAGAAATTTTCAATAAAAAATATGGAAGTATAAAATTACCTGGATACACGCATACTAGAGCAGCCATGCCTTCTTCAATTGAAATATGGACGTGCTCATTTATAGATTCTATGAATGATAATTTGAAGCTACTTGGCTCTGTTTTTGAATTAATAGATCAAAATCCATTAGGTTCAGGGCCAAGTTATGGAGTTCCTATAAATGTTGATAAAGAATTGACGGCTAAATTATTATATTTTAAAAAGGTGCAGAAAAATCCATTGTATGCTCATAACTCTAGAACTAAATTTGAATCTTCAATTTTGCACGTTTTAAGTCAGATTATGTTTGATTTGAATAAAATCTCTAGCGATTTGATTTTATTCAGCATGAGCGAATTTAATTTTTTTATTTTACCTGATGAATTTTGTACAGGCAGTTCAATAATGCCGCAGAAAAAGAATCCAGATGTTTTGGAAATATTGAGGGCAAAATATCATGTAATTAATTCTTATGAGTTTCAAGTTAAAAATATTAATAGCAATTTAATATCTGGTTATCATAGAGAGGTCCAATTGACTAAAAAGCCAATGATGGAAGGTTTTAATATTACTAAACAATCATTGGATATTATTACTTTTATTTTTTCTAAGCTTAGCGTAGATGAAAAGAGCTGTAAAAAAGCTATGACTAATGATATTCATGCTGCAGAAAAAGTGCATGAATTGGTTAGAAAAGGAGTTCCTTTTAGAGAGGCATATAAAATAATTGGGGAAAAATATTGACAGATTTCCACAATGGGGTTGACAAATAATTAGAAATGCGTTAGTATACTTCTTAATGTGTAGAAATAAGTATTACAAACAAAAATTTAATTACGTTTTTAATGTCCCCCAAGACTGATTGGGGGATTTTTTTAAACTCAAAATGAAAAAATATATTAAGGCACAATTAATTTTACAGGATGGTTCACGGTTTAATGGATTTTCCTTTGGTTATAATGGCAGTACTAATGGAGAAGTGGTGTTTAATACTGGTATGGTTGGATATCCTGAAAGCTTGACAGACCCTTCATATTGGGGCCAAGTATTGATTTATACATATCCTTTAATTGGAAATTATGGAGTGCCAATAAATAGAAAATATTTTGAATCTAATGGAATAAAAATAAGGGGATTAATAGTATCTAATTATATAGATGAATATAGTCATTACCAAGCAAAGCAGTCACTTGGTGAATGGTTAAAAAAAGAAAAAATTCCAGCAATTTTTGGAATAGATACTAGAGCTTTAACAAAAAAATTGAGAGAAAAAGGAGTAATGCTGGGTAGCATTAATGATTGTGATTTTGAAGATCCTAATATAAGAAATTTAGCCAGTGAAGTAAGTATAAAAAAGCCAGAATTATATGGATCAGGAAAAAAGAAAATTATTTTAGTAGATTGCGGAATGAAAAATAGTATTTTGAAAAATCTTTTAAAAAGAAATATAAGAGTGAAAAAAGTTCCATGGGATTATAATTATTTAAATGAAGAATATGATGGAATATTTTTATCAAATGGACCTGGTGATCCGGAAAAATGTGAACAAACTATAAAATATATTAAGGAAGCTTATAAAAATAATAAACCAATATTTGGGATTTGTTTAGGCTGCCAAATAATGGGATTGGCAGCTGGGGCTAGGACTTATAAATTAAAATATGGACATAGATCTCAAAATCAGCCTTGTATAGAAAGAGATACAAAAAGATGCTATTTAACATCGCAAAATCATGGTTTTGCCATAAAAGAGAATAGCTTGTCAAAAAACTGGGAGACTTGGTTTATAAATGCCAATGACAATACTATTGAGGGGATTAGGCATAGATCTAAACCGTTTTTTGCGGTTCAATTTCATCCTGAAGCTACACCTGGCCCAGTAGATACGGAATTTATTTTTGATGAATTTATACATAAATTATGAAAGATATCCTTCGGTACAATTTTTTCTTCGAAAAAATCACTCAGGATTTTTTTATAAAAACCTTGAGTGATTTCGCGAAGCGAAATTGTATCGAAAGGTTTTCAAAACTATGAAGAATCTAAAAATAAAAAAAGTATTAATTCTAGGATCAGGGGGCCTGAAAATTGGCCAAGCTGGAGAATTTGATTATTCTGGCAGCCAGGCTATTAAGTCTTTAAAAGAAGAAGGAATAGAAACAATATTAATTAATCCAAACATTGCTACTGTTCAAACTAATAAAGATTTGGCTGATAAGGTATATTTTTTGCCTATTGAAAAATATTTTGTTGAACAAGTAATAAAAAAAGAAAAGCCAGATGGAATATTACTTAGCTTTGGCGGACAAACTGCCCTGAATGTAGGGTTAGAATTAGATGGCAAGGTAAAAGTTTTAGGCACACCAACTAAATCAATTAAAATTACTGAAGACCGTGATTTATTTATAAAAGCTTTAAAGGGAATAGATGTTAAAGTGGCAAAAAGTCAGGCAGTAACAAATATTGATCAAGGAAAAAAAGCTGGACAGAAAATTGGGTATCCATTAATGATAAGGTCAGCTTATGCCCTAGGAGGTTTAGGTTCGGGAGTTGTTCGAAATGAAAAAGAATTAATTAAAAAATTAAAAGAATCTTTAGCTAAAAGCCCACAAATTTTGGTTGAAGAGTATTTAGAGGGGTGGAAAGAAATTGAATATGAGGTTGTGCGGGATAAATATAATAATTGCGTGACAGTCTGCAATATGGAGAATTTAGATCCTATGGGAATTCATACAGGAGAAAGTATTGTAGTGGCGCCTTCCCAAACTTTAAATAATCATGAATATCATTATTTAAGACAAATTGGAATAAAAGTAATTCAGCATTTAGGAATAATAGGAGAATGTAATATTCAATATGCCTTTAAAAATGGAGATTATAGAGTAATTGAAGTAAATGCTAGATTATCTCGAAGTAGTGCTCTGGCATCTAAAGCTACGGGTTATCCATTGGCTTTTATAGCAGCTAAATTAGCTCTGGGATATGGGTTAACCGAAATAAAAAATTCTGTTACAGGGACTACTTGTGCTTGTTTTGAGCCAGCGCTAGATTATTTAGCTCTAAAAATTCCAAAATGGGATCTTAAAAAATTTAAAAATGTGGAAAACAGGATAAGTTCAGAAATGAAAAGTGTGGGTGAAGTAATGGCTTTAGGGCGAAGTTTTGAAGAAGTTCTGCAAAAAGCGTTAAGAATGGTAAATATTGCTGATTTAAAAGTTGATAATTATTTAGAAGAAATTAAATATCCTACTGATAAAAGAATACTAGCTTTATTTAAAGCTTTTAATAAAAATCACTCAGTTAAAGAAATAGCTAGAATTTCTAAAATTGATCCATGGTTCTTATCCAGGATAGAAAATATTGCGGATTTTACAAAAAAAATAAAAAGACAAAAAATTAATAGAGAAAATTTATTAGAAGCCAAGAAATTAGGATTTTCAGATAGACAAATAGGTGATTTAAAAAATAAATCCGAAATTGAAATAAGAAGTTTAAGAAAAAAATATGATGTTATTCCAGTAATAAAACAAATTGATACACTAGCTGGAGAATTTCCAGCTAAAACAAATTATTTATACATGACCTATCACGGAGATGAAAATGATTTGAAAAAAGATAAAAATTCTTTAATGGTTTTGGGAAGTGGGCCATATCATATTGGATCTTCTGTAGAATTTGACTGGTCTTGTGTACAGGCTGTGAAAACAAGTTCAAAATTGGGATATCAAACAATAATGATTAATTGCAACCCAGAGACTGTTTCCACTGACTATGATGAGTGCGATCGATTGTATTTTGAAGAATTGACTCTTGAGCGAGTTTTGGATATATATGAGTATGAAGACCCTAGAGGCGTGATAGTTTCTATGGGTGGACAAATTCCAAATAACTTAGCCATGGATTTGGATAAGAATAAAGTAAAGATTTTAGGAACTTCACCTAAAAACATTGATAATGCAGAAAATAGACATAAATTTTCAGCGCTTTTAGATGAAATTGGTTTGGATCAGCCTGAATGGAAGGAATTAACAAATCTAGAAGAGGCTAAGAAATTTGCTAATAGGGTTGGATATCCAGTGTTAATTAGACCATCTTATGTCTTGTCTGGAGCTGCCATGAATGTGGCTTTTGATAAAATAAATTTAGAAGATTATTTAGCCAAGGCGGCAGAAATTTCAAGTAAATATCCAGTAGTTATATCTAAATTTATAAAAGAAGCCAGAGAAATTGAAATTGACGGGGTAGCTCAAAATGGAAAATTAATAATTTATGCGATATCAGAACATATTGAGAAGGCTGGTATTCATTCGGGTGACGCTCACGTGGTGTTGCCACCCCAAAAGACTTATTTGGAAACAGTTAGAAGGGCAAAAAAAAGAACAAAGGCAGTTTTAAAAAAATTAAATATAACTGGGCCATTTAATATTCAATTTTTAGCCAAGGAAAATAAAATTCAAATAATAGAATTAAATTTAAGAGTATCTAGGAGTTTTCCTTTTGTTTCTAAAGTTACAAAATATAATTTTGCGGAAATAGCGACTAAAGCAATATTAAATAAAAATGTTAGGGCTGATTATAAAACTTTGGACTTGGATTATGTGGCTGTTAAATCGCCTCAATTTTCATATACCAGACTTAAGGGGGCTGATCCAATTTTATATGTTGAAATGGGATCAACTGGAGAAGTGGCTGCTTTTGGAGAGGGTTACCAAGAAGCGTTTCTTAAATCAATTTTGGGAACAGGTTTTAAATTACCAGAAAAAAATATTTTGTTAAGTATCGGAAAGCATGATAATAAAATAGATTTATTGCCATTTATAAAAAGACTAGAAGAAAATAATTATAAAATTTTAGCGACTGAACACACTGCTGATTTTTTAAGTGAAAATAATGTTTTAAATACTAAATTGTATAAGATTCAAAGTAAAAAAGATCCTAATGTAAAGGATTATTTGGAAAATAAAAAAATTGATTTAATAATAAATATACCCACAAAATATAATAGACAAGAAATTAGTGATGGTTATTTAATAAGAAGAATGGCTACGGATTTTGATATTTCACTAATAAATAATCTGCAAATAGCAAAAATATTTATAAATTCCTTAATAAATTTGAGGTTAAAAGATTTAAAGATAAAATCATGGGACAAATATTAAAAAAAGTGGTAGAATATATAAAATAATATGTATAATAATTAATAAAAAAAATATGGATTTCAAAAACAAGGATATCATATCAATCCCTGATTTAACCAAGCAGGAGATAGATCATGTTTTAGATCATGCATTAAAGTTAAAAAATAAACCAAGCCCATCTCTTTTAAGAGATAAAGTAATGGCT
Organism: Patescibacteria group bacterium; assembly: GCA_043816085.1. GTDB lineage: Bacteria > Patescibacteriota > Patescibacteriia > UBA9570 > JAHJKD01 > JBDRII01. The sequence continues at coordinate 18,409 of JBDRII010000058.1, forward strand.
AGTTTATTTTATGAGCCTAGTACTAGAACACGGCTTTCTTTTGAAACAGCAGCTGAAAGACTGGGAATGCGGATTATAGGCTTTGCTGAGGCTGGAGTTTCATCCTCGTCTAAGGGAGAAAGTTTACATGATTCTATCAAGAATATCGGACTTTATGCAGATGTGATAGCAATGAGGCATCCGGCAGAGGGTAGCGCAAGAATGGCAGCTGAAGCCACGGATAAGCCTGTATTAAATGGTGGAGATGGTGCGAATCAGCATCCTACTCAAACTTTATTAGATTTGTTTACTATCAAAGAAACACAAAAAAAGCTTAATAATTTAAATATAGCAATAGTTGGAGATTTGAAATATGGACGCACTACTCATTCTTTGGCTCAAGCCCTGACTCATTATAATCCAAGACTATATTTGGTGGCACCAGAAGCTTTGCAAATGCCCGACCATATTTTAAGCTTTTTAAAGAAAAATAAGGTTAAATATTCTACTCACGATAAAATAGAGAATGTGATTAATAAAGTAGATATTTTATACATGACTCGCATTCAAAAAGAAAGATTTGCCGATCCTTTAGAATATGAAAGGGTGAGATATGTTTATGTGCTGACCACTGACATGCTAGACAAAGTAAAACCAAATTTAAAAATAATGCATCCACTTCCTCGAGTAGATGAGATAGAGCCAGATGTAGATGACACAAAATATGCTTACTTTTTTCAGCAGGCTCAAAATGGACTTTATGTAAGGCAGGCACTTCTGGGACTAGTTTTAGGAAAATTAAAATAATATTTCGGTAAACTCAATATTATAATTAATAAATTAATAATAAATATATGCGAGCATACAAAGTATTCACTATAAAAGACGGAACAGTTATTGACCATATTCCAGTGGGAATGGCAATCCAATTAATTAGATTATTAAAATTAATTGAAAGCAATTGTGTGGTAACTATGGGGGCTAACTTTAAATCCAAAAAACGAGGAGGAAAAGATATTATTAAAATTGAAAACAAGGAATTAACTCCCGAAGAAGTAAATCAGGTAGCACTACTTGCTCCAAAAGCCACCATTAACATTATTAGAGATTATAAAATTGCTAAGAAATTTCAAGTAGAAATACCAGAGGTTTTTGAAGATACTGCCAAATGTCCAAATCCAAAGTGTATTACTAATATGGATCCCAAGAATGCTAAATTTATACCAGTTGAAGAGGGAAAAGACATGAGATTAAAATGTCATTATTGTGAAAAATTATTTAAACCAGAAGAATTAAATGAATATATTGACTGAAAAAGATCTACAGGATTGGCTAAATAAACTTTCCTGGGAGGAGGTAGAAAAAAAAGTTAAAGAACACGGACATGTTTTACTTCCGGCCATGATTGATTCTCATGTACATTTTAGAGTTCCAGGAGATTCACATAAAGAGGACTGGGAATGGGGTAGTAAAGCTGCACTTGAAGGAGGTATTGTGGGAGTGATAGATATGCCAAATAATAAACCAAGTATTACAAATAAAGGTGTTTTAGAAGAGAAAATAAGAATAGTAAATAAACAAAAACAAGACGGCTTTAAGTCGTTTTTTAATTTGGGTGCTTCTGCAAGTCATGACCCTGATTTATCTTGTGTGGATCAGGTTGTGGGATTAAAAGTTTATCATACTGAAACTACAGGAGATTTATTGGTGCAAGACCAAGAGAGGCTTGAAAAAATTTATGAGACATGGCCAAAAACTATAATAGTACATTCAGAAGAAATTGATACTATTTTAGAATTAGTAAAGAAATATAAAAAGCCAACATATTTTTGTCATGTTTCTACTAAACCAGAAATTGAAAAACTACAAAAAGCTAAACAAGAAGGCTTACCAGTTTTTATAGAAGTTACTCCACATCATTTATTATTAAATCAAGATGATTTAGATGAATGGGGATGTTTTCTGCATGTAAAACCCCCCCTAAAAACTAAAGAAGATAATAAAGCTTTATGGAAAGCAGTAAGAGACGGAACAGTGGATGTTTTAGCATCTGACCACGCTCCTCATTTACCTGAAGAGAAGGAAGGTGACAATCCACCAGCTGGGCTTCCTGGAGTTGGTCAAATTTTGCCCTTAATGTTAAATGCAGTAAATGAGAATAAATTAAAACTAGAGAGATTAATTGAATTAATGCACAATAATCCAATTAAAATATTTGGATTAACTGGATTAGAGGGATGTGGGGTAGCAGTAGATATGAAACAAGACAATATTATTGAGAAAAAGGGATTAAACACAAAATGTGGTTGGTCACCGTATGAGGGCCGAAAATTATTTGGCTGGCCAGAATTTACAATACTTGATAAAAAAGTTGTAAAAATTGAACGGGAGGATTTGGATATAAATTTAAATAATTAATTATTAATTTAGTAAAGATAAAAAATTATGAGACACCTTATCAGTCTAAAAGACTACAGCGCAGATGAAATTAAAGAAATTCTTGATTTAGCCATAGATATAAAAGGCAATCAAGATAAATATGCCGAGGCTTTAAAACAAAAAACATTAATTATGCTTTTTCAAAAGTCATCTACCCGAACTAGACTTTCTTTTGAACAAGGTATGACCCAATTGGGAGGACATGGAATATTTTTAGATCAGAAAACCTCACAATTTTCTTTAACTGATTTTGGTGATGAAATTCAAGCAGTAATGAGATTTTGCGACATGCTAATGTTTAGAGCCATGAAAGTAGAAGATGTGGAAAAAGCAGCTTCATTTAATAGGGTTCCTGTAATTGATGCTTGTAGTGAAAAATATCATCCATGCCAAGCAATTAGTGATTTACTTACAATGGTAGAAAAGGCTGGGGG